>JBIODO010000083.1:0-12208 GCA_044445225.1 Burkholderiales bacterium | reverse complement strand
TTGTCGGCGGATCCATGCATGCGGAGAGCCGACGCGGCGCGGCGGGCGGTACCCGGCGGGGGCTCCTACTGGGGCGGTCGGCACTGCGTGCCGACTCCGCTGCGCTTCTCGCAGCGCGCTCGCGCGGCGAAACTCGCTGCGCTCACTGCGTTCGCTGCGCTCGGACAATCGCCGCGCGAGCGCGCTGCGAGAAGCGCAGCGGAGTCGGCACGCAGTGCCGACCGCCCCAGTAGGAGCCCCCGCCGGGTACCGCCCGCCGCGCCGCGTCGGCTCTCCGCATGCATGGATCCGCCGAAAACGCACGCTAGTCCTCTTTCAGCCGTTCGAGGTGCCGGATGTCCAGGCTGTCGAACTGCTCGCGGATCTGGAACATGAACACGCCGAGGATCAGCACGCCGATCAGCACGTCGAGCGCGATGCCGAGCTCGACCACCATCGGCATGCCGTAGGTGGCCGAGGTGGCGGCGAAGAACAGGCCGTTTTCCATCGACAGGAAGCCCACCACCTGCGGAATGGCCTTGGCGCGCGTGATCATCATCATGAACGACAGCAGCACGCAGGCCAGCGCGATGCCCAGCGTGCCGCGCGCGATGGTCGATGAGAAACGCGCGATTGGCAGCCCGAGGTTGAAGGCGAAGATCACCAGCAGGATGCCGATCAACATGGTGGTCGGGATGTTGATCAGCGGCTCGGTGTCCCAGCGCACCTCGAGCCGATCGATCACCCGGTGCAGCATGATCGGAATCAGCACCACCTTGAGCACCAGCGTCAGCGCGGCAGAGACGAACAGGTGCGGCTGGTTCGTCGCGTAGCCCACCACTGCGGTGGCGACCACCAGAATGGCGCCTTGCATCGTGAACAGGTGCACCAGCGACAGCACGCGCCGCTGCGAGATCATCGCGAAGGCCAGCATCAGCAGGATCGCGCCGAGCAGGTTGATGAGTTGCGCGAGCAGCGGGCTCATCTAGCTTCCCAGCAGGATGTGCACCAGCAGCCCGATCACCGCGAGCAGGAACGCGGTGGCCAGGAACTCGGGCACGCGGAAGATCCGCATCTTGGCGCTCAGCGTTTCCAGCACGGCCAGTGCAGTGCCGCCGGCCGCGAGCTTGAGCAACAGCGTGGGCAGCGCCAGCAGCATCTCGAGCGGCGCCTGCGCTTCGGCCACGCCCCAGGGCACGAACAACGCCAGGCCGGCGCACGAGTAGGCGAACAGCTTCAGGCTGGCCGCCCATTCGATCAGCGCCAGGTGCCGGCCCGAATACTCCAGGATCAGCGCCTCGTGGATCATCGTCAGCTCCAGGTGCGTGGTCGGGTTGTCGACCGGCACGCGGGCGTTCTCGGCCAGCGAAATGATCGTGAAGGCCACGCCGGCGAACGCCAGGCTCGGGTAGATCGCCAGTTCGCGATGCGCCAGCGTCTCGACGATGGTGGCGAGCGACGTCGATTGGGAGATCAGCGACGCGCAGAAGAACACCATCAGCAGCGCCGGCTCGGCGAGAAAGCCGATCAGCATCTCGCGCCGCGCGCCCAGCGTGCCGAACGACGTGCCGATGTCCATCGCCGCCAGCGAGATGAACACGCGCGCAAGTGCGAACAGGCCCACCAGCGCGATGGCGTCGGCCGCCAGCGTGAGCGGCAGATCGGTCGACAGCGTCGGGATGATCGAGCAGGCCAGCGTCATGCAGCCGAACACGATGTACGGCGTGGCGCGAAACAGCGGTGACGCGTGCTCGGCCACCACCGACTCCTTGTTGAACAGCTTGTGCAGCAGGTAGTACGGCTGCAGCAGCGGCGGCGCCGACTTGTTCTGCAGCCAGGCGCGGCACTGGTTGACCCAGCCGGTCAGCAGCGGCGCCAGCGCCAGTGCGAGCACGATCTCGAGCAACTGGGAAACCGCACCGGTCCAGCCGAGCGTCTGGATCATGAGGCCCCCTTGGGGCCTGTGGCCCCGACCACGGCCGGGCCTGCATGCCCGGCCGCTTCGCGAGGCATGAGCCCGCGCGCAGGCGCGGACTCGTGTCCACGCTCAGCCCCCCGCGGGGGAGCGATCCATCTTGGGACGGCCCTGCGATGGATCATTGCTGAACCACCACCAACAGCGCGATCAGTGTGACGAAGCTGAACAGCAAATACACCGCGATGCGGCCTTGCTGCAGCAGGCCGACCAGTCGCGCCACGCGGAACACCGCATCGACGATCGGCCAATACAGCGCGGCCCAGAAATGATCTTCGACGACGACCTTGTAGCGCGGCCGTGCATCGAACGGCGACGGCAGCTCGCGCTGCATGTGGAAGAACGGCTCGAAGATCTGGCGGATCGGTTGGCCAAAGCCCTCGGCGGTGTCTTGCATGCGCGCGGTCTGCCACGGAAAGCCGCAGTCCCACGGCGCGGCGCGGCGGATGCGCCCGTGGTAGAGCTTGCGCACCAGCGCAAAGGCCAGCGCGAAGCTGGCCGCCACGCCGACCAGAAAGATCACCGGGCCGTAGCTGGCGCGCTCGATCGTGGTGGGCACCAGCAGCCAGCCATGTGCAGCCACCGTGGGCCCAAGGCCGTCGCCCACCAGCTGGCGCGTCACCGGATCGACGAGCTGGATGAACTGGGTCGGCAGCAGGCCGAGCAGCACGTTGCCCACCAACAGCCAGGCCATGCCGCCGCGCTGCCATGCGTTGGCGTCGTGGGCCTGTGCAAGACGCGGCTCGCGCGGCCGGCCGAGAAAGATGACGCCGAAGAACTTGACCATCGTGTAGCCGGCCAGTGCCGCCACCAGCGCGATCAGCGCCGCCGCCACCGGAATCAGCATGTTCAGAAACGGGTTCGGCAGCCCCGGCGTGAACAGAAAACTCTGCAACAGCAACCATTCGGCGACGAAGCCGCTCGACGGCGGCAGGCCGGCGCTGGCAATGACCCCCACCAACGTGGCCCACGCCACCCAGGGCATGGTGCGCATCAGGCCGCCGAGTTTGCCGAGGTTGCGCTCGCCGGTGGCGTGCAGCACCGAGCCGGTGGCGAGGAACAGCAGGCTCTTGAACAGCGCATGGCTGGCCACGTGCAGCAGGGTCGCGGTCAACGCGAGCGCGGCCAGCGCCTTCATCGAATAGGCGGCAAACACCACGGTCAGGCCGATGCCGGCGGCTAGCAGGCCGATGTTCTCGATCGACGAATACGCCAGCAGGCGCTTCATGTCGCTTTGCACGGCGGCGAACACCACGCCGAACAGGGCCGTGGCCAGACCGAATGCCAGCAGCACCACGCCCCACCACCACTGTTGCACGCCTTGCAGATCGAACAGCACGCGCAGCAATCCGTAGATCGCGGTCTTGAGCATCACGGCGCTCATCAGCGCCGACACCGGCGACGGGGCCGCGGGGTGTGCCTCGGGCAGCCAGATGTGCAGCGGCAGCAAGCCTGCCTTGGCGCCGAAGCCGAAGAGGGCGAGCGCAAAAGCCACCGAGGCCCAGAACGGCGACAGCTGCTGCGCACGCATGTTGGCGAAGCTGTAGTCGCCGGTGTTGGCCTGCAGCACGCCGAAGCACATCAGGATGCCGATCGCGCCCACGTGCGCCATCAGCAGGTACAGGTAGCCGGCGTGGCGGATCTCGGCCACGCGATGGTTGGAGGTGACGAGAAAGTATGACGACAGCGCCATCGTCTCCCACATCACCATGAAGGCGTAGGCGTCGTCGGCCAGCACCACGCCCGCCATGCTGGCCAGGAACACGTGGTACTGCAGGCACATCAGGCCCGGTGGCGTGCCCTCGCCATGGCGGAAGTAGCCGGCCGCGAAAGCCGACACGCCGGCGGCGGTGGCGCCGATCACCATCAGGAAGAACGCCGACAAGGCATCGAGCCGCAGGTGAAACGGCAGCGTCGGCAAGCCGATGGCCAGCACCGCCACTTGCGGTGGCGTGACCAATGCCGCCAGAGCCACGCTCGACAGCACCACCCCGACGGCACCGCCGAGCGGAAACAGCACCTGCGAGACCAATTCGAAGCGGCGCAGCGCCCAGACGCCGGCCAGGCCGATCAGCAGCCACGCGATGACGAGCACCATGGCCCAGTCGAGCAGCAGCCAGCGGGTGAGGTCGGTCTCAATGCCCATTTGCGTCGACCCGTGCAACGGCTGGGCTGCCTCAGGCCTTGGAGCGGCGCTTGGGCTTGGCGTGTGCGGCCGCTTTGCGCGCGGGCTGCGCCGTGGCGATTTTTGCGCTGCCGCTGGGCACGTAGGTCACACCGTGCTGCGCCAGGTACTCGCGGATCAGCTGGCGCACCACCTGCGAGGGCGTGAGGTCTTGCTGGGCGCACAGGCGCTCGAAGGCGGCCTTCTTGGCCGGGTCGACCAGCAGGGTCAGGCGGGCAGTCTTCAGTTCCACGGTGCATCGTATGTTAATACAATGCGCATCCATAGCAAATGAAATGAACATGGCTTTGTGCAACGCCGAGGCCGGCAGCGGGCGCTGCGCCGCCGCGCGTTGCAGGGGGTTGCAGCCAGTGCAGCGGGCGCTGAGCCGCTTCGGCGGCCCAGGGGATGGGAGGTGTCGCGACCGGGTGCCGCCTGCTACAGCAGCGGCCGGCCGAGCAGCCGTTGCAGCACGGCCAGCGGCGCGCTGGCCGGCGTCTGCAGGTCGGAAGGCTCCAGGTAGAAGGTCTGCTCCATCATGAACTGGCCGCCCATCGCGGCGTGCAGCACCTGGTCGCTGTAGACGACCCAAGTGGTGCCCGGTGCGAAGTCGATCGCCAGCTGCGGCGCATCGCGCTGATAGGCCGTGTCGCCTTTGACGCGGTCGTGCAGCTGGAGCATGTAGTGGTCGTATTCGCTGCGCCGCGACTTGGTGATGTGCAGCGCGTGCAGCAAGGCAGCCGAACCGGGCAGCGGCCGCGGGGCCGCCGGCAGGAAGCGCTGCGCGAAATCCTCGAACGGCTCGCCGACGCGCCAGCTGCGTGGGCGGCCGTGCGGATTGAGGTTGTGGAACACCCGCAGCAAACGTCGGCCGCGCATCGGGTTCGATGGGAACGAGTCGACATGCAGCCGCGTGTCGTCCTTGCGCCAGCTGGTGGTGCGGCCTTCGACGCCCACCGGCCGGTACGACGGATTGCCGGGCTTGAGGTGACCCCGGTAGTGGGGGAACAGCCGCTCGGCCAGCGCGGTGGCCTGCGCGCGGTAGCGCTGGATCATCCGTCGCAGTGCGTCGGCGTGGACTGGGTTGGCGCCGCGCACATCGTCATCGGCGCCGCGCAGGCTGATGTTCTTGGCCTTGCCGTCGGCGACGTTGGCGTCGAGCAGTTGTCGCTCGCCGTCGGCCAGCTCGAAGAGAAGGTGCGGGAAGCACAGGATGCCGCCGTGCTCGATGACGGACTCGACGTCGTGCGTGGGCGCGCCGTCACCTTTTGCCTCCCACGACGTGTCGTCGCAAAACTGCACGATGTCGCGCATCAGCGCACCCGCAGTCCCGGCGTGGCGCCGGGCCACGGTTCGAGCACGTAGAGGCCGGACTGGGCCTTTTCATCGGCATGGCTGGCGGCCAGCACCATGCCCTCGGAGATTCCGAACTTCATCTTGCGCGGCGCCAGGTTGGCGACCACGACCGTGAACTTGCCGGTCAACTGCTCGGGTGTGTAGGCGCTCTTGATGCCGGAGAACACGGTGCGCTGCTTGCCTTCGCCGACATCGAGCGTGAGCTTGAGCAGTTTGTCGCTGCCTGCCACGGCCTCGGCCAGCACGATCCTGGCGATGCGCAGATCCACCTTCGCGAAGTCGGCGATGCCGATCTCGGCGGCGATCGGCTCGCCGCCGGGGTGTGCCTCGGCCGGCGCTGGCGACGCCTCGAACAGGCGCTCGAGCTTCTCGGGGTCGACCCGCTGCATCAGGTGCTGGTAGGCACCGATGCGGTGGCCGCCGATCGAACGCTGCGCATCGGCAAAACTCAGTGCGTCCACATGCAGGAACGCTTCCACCTGCGCGGCCAGCGCCGGCAGGATCGGCTTGAGGTAGATCGTCAACACGCGAAATGCCTCGATGCACACGGTGCACACGTCGTGCAGCGCCGAACCTTGCCCCCCAGCGCCTGCGGCGCGGCCCCCCGAGGGGGCTCCATCGGCTTGGGGCGGCCCGGCGCCGATGGGCTGCGCTTCGTGCTTGGCCAGCTCCCACGGCTTGTGCCGGTCGACGTATTCGTTCACGCGGTCGGCCAGCAGCATGATCTCGCGCACCGCCTTGCCGAATTCGCGCTCGTCGTACAGCTGCTGCACGGCCGCGCTGTGGGCGCGCAACCCGTCGAGCAGCGCGCGGCCTTCGACGCCGACGTCGGCCGACAGATGGCCGTCGAAGCGCTTGGTCAGAAAGCCGGCGGCGCGGCTGGCGATGTTGACGTACTTGCCCACCAGATCGGCGTTGACGCGGGCGACGAAGTCTTCGGGGTTGAACTCGACGTCTTCGACGCGCGCGTTGAGCTTGGCCGCGATGTAGTAGCGCAGCCACTGCGCGTCGAACCCCAATTCCAGGTAGCGCAACGGGCTGATGCCGGTGCCGCGGCTCTTGCTCATCTTGTCGCCGCCCACCGTGATGAAGCCGTGCACGTAGACGTTGTCGGGCACCTTGCGGCCGCTGAAGTGCAGCATTGCCGGCCAGAACAGCGTGTGGAAGGTGACGATGTCCTTGCCGATGAAGTGCACCTGGCGCAGCTCAGGGTCTGCCAGGTAGGCATCGAAGTTGTCGCCGCGCTTGGCGAACAGATGTTTCAACGACGCCAGATAACCCACCGGGGCGTCGAGCCAGACGTAGAAATACTTGCCCGGCGCGTCGGGGATCTCGATGCCGAAGTAGGGTGCGTCGCGGCTGATGTCCCAGTCGCCGAGCTTGGTCTTGCCGTCGTCGTCCTCGGCAAACCACTCCTTGACCTTGTTGGCCACCTCGGTCTGCAGCTTGCCGTCCTGCGTCCAGCCCTTGAGGTAGTCGACGCAGCGCGGGTCGGAGAGCCGAAAGAAATAGTGCTCGCTCGCGCGCAGCTCGGGCTTGGCGCCACTGAGCGCCGAGTAAGGGTGCTTCAGATCGGTGGGCGCGTAGACGGCGCCGCAGTTGTCGCAGTTGTCACCGTACTGCTCCTTGGTGCCGCAGCGCGGGCACTCGCCCAGGATGTAGCGATCGGGCAGGAACATGCCCTTCACCGGGTCGAAGAACTGCTCGATCGTGCGCACGTCGATCAGCTCGTTCTTGCGCAGTGCGAGATAGATCTCGCGCGCGAGCTGGTGGTTCTCGGGTGCGTCAGTGCTGTGCCAGTTGTCGAATCCGATGTGAAAGCCGTCGAGGTACTGCTTGCGGCCAGCAGCGATCTCGGCCACGAACTGCTGCGGCGTTTTGCCCGCCTTGTCGGCGGCGATCATGATCGCCGCGCCATGCGCGTCGTCGGCGCAGACGAAGTTCACCTGCGCACCGCGCATGCGTTGAAAGCGCACCCAGATGTCGGCCTGGATGTACTCCATCATGTGGCCGATGTGGAACGCCCCGTTGGCATAGGGCAGGGCGGTGGTGACGAACAGCTTCTGGGTCATGGGGCATTCCCGCACGCGGGAAGGGCAGATTCTAGGGGGCGACGCTGGACGAGAGCCGGCACCTGCGTGCCGGCGAACGCAGATGCCCGCTCAGGCTTGGATCAAGCCCCAGCGCAACGCCACCAGCGTCAGCTCGCTCTGGTTGTTGGCGCCCAGTTTCTGCTTCACGTGGTACAGGTGCGTGCCCACCGTGCTCGGCGACAGGCTCAGCGCGTCGGCGATCTGCGCCACGCTCATGCCGCGCGCCAGCTGGATGAACACCGAGAACTCGCGCTCGCTCAACAGGTCGGCCGGGCTGGCCTCGCCGTCCACCTGGGCCACCGCCAGCGCCTGCGCGGTCTGCGCGTCGACATAGCGCTCGCCGCGCATCAACGCATCCACCGCGGCGATCAGCGCCTCGGGAGCGCTGCGCTTGGCGAGGTAGCCCATCGCGCCGGCGCGCAGCACTCGGCGCGGGTGCGCCGTGTCTTCGTGCGCCGAAAGCGCGAGCACGCGCGCCTTGGGGTCTTGCGCGAGCAGGCGCCTGATCGCCTCGAGCCCGCCCATGCCGGGCATCGACAAGTCCATCACCACCAGATCGGGCGCGACGCGCGGGTAGTCCTGGCACGCCTGTTCGCCGGTGCCGGCCTCGGCCACCACCTCGTGGCCGGCGTCAGTGAGCAGCATGCGAAACCCCATGCGCACGACGGCATGGTCGTCCACCAGCATCACACGGCTCATGTGGTGGCCCTCACGCCGGAGGTGGCGGTGTCGTGATCGCTGGCCAGGGGTTTGGCGTTCAAGCGGGCACGCAGCCGCACCCCACGCGGCAATAGGGGCTCGAGCGTGAACTCGCCGCCGAGCGACTCCACCCGCTCGCGCAGCCAGGTGAGGCCGTGGTGACCTGGGCGGTCGGCCCAATCGGCACTCAAGCCCTGGCCGTCGTCGACCAGCTCGAAACTCACCTTGTCACCCGACGCGCGCAGCGACAGGCTCAGGCGGGTCGCCTGGCCATGCCGCAACGCGTTGGTGATGCCCTCCTGCGCGGCGCGGTACAGCGCCAGCGCGGCGTCGCTGCCCAGTGGGGTGTCGCCCAGACCGATGTCGACATCCACCTGCACGCCGGCGTATGCCTGGCGCGTGCGCGCGGCCAGGTCGTTCAGCGCATCGGCAAGGCCGAAGTGGTCGAGCACCAGCGGGGCCAGGCGTGGGATCAAGCCGTGCATCGCGTCGTAAAGCCGCGAGGCTTCGTCGGCGATCGTGCGCGCAGCGGCTTCGGCCTGCGCGTCGTGCGCGCGCACGCGCTGCGCAACCGACAGCGCCATGCTGCGCATCGCGGTCACCGATTGGCCGAGCTCGTCGTGCAGCTCGCGCGCGATCATGCGGCGCTCCTGCTCGATGTGGTGGTCGACCCAGCGCGCCAGCTCGCGGCTGTCGGACAGTTGCGTCTCGGCGCGCAGCGCGCGCTTCTCGGTCTCGAGCTGCGTGCCGAGCACGCCCACCATGCGATTGAACGCGGCGCCGATGGTGTTGGCTTCGATGCCGTTGAGCGCCGGCAGCGACACGTCGAAGCGGCCCGACTCCAGCTGCTTGAGCGCGTCGACGATCTGCGCAAACGGCTGCACCGCGCGGCCGACCAGCCAAAAGACCAGCGCGTTGATGACCAGCAGCAGCAGCAGCGCGCCGGTGGCCAGCCCGATGAAATAGTCCCAGGCGTCGAGCGCCGCGCGCGACGCATTGGAGCGCACTACCAGCTTGCCGTCGGGGAAGGCAATCGCCTGCTCGCTCATGCGCGGTGCGATCACGTCGACGAACCACTCTGGCGCGTTGCGCCCGGCCTTGTAGGGCGACGGCGGCGAGCGGTACAGCTCCTGGCCGGCGTCGTCGAACAGCATCACTTCGTTGGAGCGGATGCGCCCGACACCCTGCAGGAAGGCGAGCATCGCCGGCGTGCCCTGCGCGGCATACAGCCAGGCGGTGCGGTTGAGCAGTTGCGCGGCCACGCGGTTGGCCGCCACGACCTCCTCGTTGACCGACTCCTTGAACGCGCGGTATTGCAGCGTCAGCACCGCGGCGATGAACAGCAGCGTCAGCAGCACGACGATCAGCTGGATCTTGACGCGCAGGCTCATGGCATCAGCTCTCCGCGTGCGGGGTGGGTGGCCTCGTCGAACGTGCCCTGCGCCGCGAAAGCGTCGAGCGCACGCACCATGGCGTCGACCATCGCCGGGTGCGACGGATCGTGGCCGACGCCGGCCACCTGACGTAGCCGCGCGTGAGGCAGCAGGGCATGCAATGCGCGCGCCCCGTCGGGCGGGCAGATGCGATCCTCGCTGCCTTGCAGCAGCAGCGTCGGCCGCAATGGCAGCCGCGCGCAACGCGCCAGCAGCGGCGGCTGCTGCAGCCAGCAGCCGTGGCGCATGTAGTGGGCCTGCACGCGATAGCGGTCGGCCTGGGCATCGATGTCGGCCGGTGCGGCCGCCAGCGCGGGTGGCACTGGGTTCGACCACTGCCGCTCGTGGCGCCACCAGGCCAGCGCGCAGGCGCGCCGCGCCTGCGCGTCGGGGTGCTGCAAGCGGGTGGCCAGGGCATCGAGCACGGCGGGTGTGGCGGCGCCGGCCAGGTCTTCGCCGAATGCCGAGCCGACGAAGAACGCAGCGATGTCTTCGGGCCGCGCCAGGAACACCGCGCGCAGCAGCAAGGCGCTCACCGCGTCGGGATCGTCGAGCGCGTGAGCCAGCGCCAGCGTGGCGCCCCACGAGCCGCCCACCACCAGCCAGCGCGCGATGCCGAGCTGCGCGCGCACGTGCCGCAAGTCGCCGAGCAGGTGCGCGGTGGTGTTGTCGGCGATTGCGCTGCGCGGCTGGCTCGCGCCGGCGCCGCGCTGGTCGATGCAGACGATGCGGTAGCGCCCGGGGTCGAAGAAGCGGCGCTGCAGTGGCGAGCAACCCGAGCCCGGCCCGCCATGCAGCACCACCGCCGCGATGCCGTCGGGCTGCCCCGATTCGCGCACCGACAGCGCGTGGCCCGACCCGACATCGAGCCAGTGGCTGCGGTAGGGCGGGGGGTCGGCATGCAGGCCGCGCAGGGGTTCGCTGGGCGTCACTTCGCCGATGGTATCGGGCGCCGCGGGTGCGCGCGGGCGCCCTGGGGGAGCCGCAGGCCCGTCGATTCATGAAAATCATGAGGCGCGATTCAAGATGGCAGCGCTGTCGGCGCCGGCCCTGCGGCGCCAGCATGCGCCGTGGAATCATGTGGTTCCCGCGGGTGCCAAGCCGGGCCCGTTGCCACTTCAACCCGAAAGGAGGCTGTCCATGCAATGGCAAACCCCCGTGGCGACCGATATTCGCCTCGGCTTCGAAATCACGATGTACGTCGCCGCGCGCTGAAGCGCGGTGTCTTGACGCAGCGCCCCGCAGGCCAGTCCGGCGGGGCGTTGTTTCGAGAGCGGTTCGACGATGCGCATCACGATCCTGGGCAGCGCGGCCGGCGGCGGCTTTCCGCAATGGAACTGCAATTGCCACAACTGCCATGGTGTGCGCTCGGGCCGCGTGCGGGCCAAGGCGCGCACGCAATCGTCGATCTTCGTGCGGCCCGACGTCGGCAGCGACGGCATCCTGTTCAACGCCTCGCCCGACATCCTCGAGCAGATCCGTGCCACCCCGGCCATGCAGCCGAGCCGCGGCGTGCGCGACACGGCGATCGCGGCCGTGGTGTTGATCGACGGCCAGGTCGACCATGCCACCGGGTTGCTGATGCTGCGCGAGCGCGGCTCGGCGCTGCCGCTGTGGTGCACCGATCCGGTGGCCGAAGACCTGAGCACCGGCTTGCCGCTGCTGCGGGTGCTCGAGCACTACTGCGGCGTGCAGCGCCACCGCATTGCACTCGATGGCGCGACGTTCCAGATTCCCGGCGTGCCGAACCTGACACTGCGCGCGCTGTCGCTGGTCGGCAAGGCCGCGCCGTATTCGCCGCACCGCGAACACCCGGTGCCCGGCGACAACATCGGCGTGCTGATCCGCGACGTCGCGCGCGGCACCAGCGTCTTCTACGCGCCGGGGCTGGGGGCGATCACGCCCGAGGTGTTCGACGCCATGTCGGGCAGCGATTGCGTGCTGGTCGACGGCACGTTCTGGACAGACGATGAGATGCCGCGCCTGAAGCTGTCGAGCAAGTCGGCGCGCGACATCGGCCATCTGCCGCAGTCGGGCGAGGGCGGCATGATCGAGTGGCTGCGCAAGCTGCCGCCGACGACGCGGCGCATGCTGATCCACATCAACAACACCAACCCGATCCTCGACGAAGACTCGCCGGAACGCGCCACGCTGAACGGCGAGCGCATCGACGTCTGCGAGGACGGGATCACATTCACCGTGTGACGGCTACAGCCATGACCGATGCCTGGACCCGAGAACAATTCGAAGCGCAGCTGCGCGAGCGCGGCAAGGCGTATCACATCCACCATCGGTTCTACGTGATGCTCAACAGCGGCCGTGCCACCCGCGAGCAGGTGCGCGGCTGGGTAGCCAACCGCTTCTGCTACCAGACCGCGATTCCGATCAAGGACGCCGCGATCCTGGCCAACTGCCCCGACCGCGAGGTGCGCCGAGGCTGGGTGCAGCGCATCCTTGACCACGACGGCTTCGAGATGCAAGCCGGCGCCACCGTGCTGCGCGACGAAGG
>JBIODO010000082.1:0-12351 GCA_044445225.1 Burkholderiales bacterium | reverse complement strand
TGCGTTGTCTGCCACGATCCAGAAGATAGTCAAGGCAAGCCCCCAGGCACCTTCTCACTCACAGACCAACATGTCCTCTGAATTGACACTCTCCGCTAGCCAGATCATCGTGTCAGTTTGCTTGTTCGCCTTTGCGGCCATCGGCATGTTTGGCGGCGCGGTCCAGATGGTGCTGGGCCAACCCGACACGGCGCCTCGTCTCGACAACGTTCATCGGTTCATGGCCGGGATCTACTTCTCCACCGGCGTCGTCTGCTTGTGGGCCGGATTGACGATCCGGCAGCAAGGAACCCTCATCTACATCCTTGCGTTCGGCGTCTTCCTGGGGGGCTGCGGCAGGTTGCTGTCAATGGCCAAAGTCGGCTTGCCGCAACCTCGGGCAGTTTGGCTCGGGTACCTCGCGCCCGAACTGGTCCTTCCCGTCATCATGGCCGTCGCGCACTGTGCCAGGCCATAGCGAGTGGCCGCGGGGCTTCTGTGGCGGAAGACAAGCAGAATGTTTGCGATCAAGGTTGAGGTCGGCGACCCGAACGCAGAGACGTTCGCGTTCGGCGAGCAGAAGACGATGTACGGTGGCAGGCGCATCGCCAAGGGCAACCTGATCTTTGTTTTCGCAAGCGAAAACGAAGGTGGCCGCGGCCTCATCGCGTGCGGCATCGTCACCTCGGCCGAAGCGATCTCGAAGAAACCCGGGATCGCCCGGCAGACACCGCGCGTCAGCATCACCGTCAGGCGCACCGCACTCGCCCAGCGCCGCCTGGGACGCAGCGAGCTCAAACCCTTCTCTGACTGGAGCGACGGTCGCCCCGAGACCGAGCTCAACTTCAAGTTCTATCGTCAAGCGACGAACAAGATCGTGGGCATCTCAGATGCGGCGGCCACGTTCTTGCGTGGCTTCTTCCAGCGCGGCTGACCTCGGATTGCGCACGATGACCTACCTCCTGCTCTCGGCCGCAGTCATTCTGAACGTTGCCGCGTACGTCATTTTTCGGGCCATCGCGCAGCGCCCGCACGATCTGGGCTGGTTGCTTCTGTTCGGCTTGGGCCTCGCGCTGGGGGCTGCAAATCTCTTCTGCTTCACTGCCACACTCAAACAGTTGAGCCTCGCCGTCGCGTACCCGGTGTTCTCCGGCATCACCATCGCCCTGATGGTCGTCACCACGGCGTTGATCTTCGGGGAGCGGATTTCCTACAGCACGGTCGCCGGGTGCGTGGTCATCGTTCTCGGTGTCGCATTGGTCACGCGGCAGTGAGGCCGACTGCCCGCACGGTGAGGCGTCGCCCTGGCTCTTCACGTTCAACATGCCCGACTTACTGTGCTCGGTGTTGGCCGCGACCTCTTGACCGGAGCACCCGCGCCAGACAGCATGTGGCCCCATGGACTTTCACACTTGGCTGATCTACCTGCTGGCTGCCGTCGGGCTTTCTCTTTCGCCTGGGCCTAACGGGTTGCTCGCGCTGACCCATGGCGCCTTGCACGGCCGGCGCAAGGCGCTGTACACGGTGTTGGGCGGCGCCTGCGGCTTCGTCGCGGTCATCGCGCTGTCGATGTTCGGCATCGGTGCGTTGCTGCAGGCATCGCTGGCGTGGCTCACGGTGATGAAGTGGGTGGGCGGCCTGTATCTGGTGTGGCTCGGCATCCAGGTGTGGCGCGCACCGCCCATCGGCGTCGAGTTGCGGGGGTCAGCGCAACCCCGTGCAGGCTGGTCGCTGTTTCGCCAGGGCGCCCTGTCGGCGTTGACCAATCCCAAGGGGCTGCTCTTCTTCGCCGCCTTCCTGCCGCAATTCATCGATCCGGCGCACAGCCTGGTGCTGCAGTTCGTCACCATGGCCGCCACGTTCGCCGTCATCGAGATCGCGACCGAGGTGTTCATCGCCAGCATGGCCCACCGCATCAGCCCGTGGCTGCGCCGTGTGGGCAGGCGCTTCAATCAGGCCTGCGGCGGCGTGTTCGTGGCGATCGGGGCCGCGCTGCCGCTGCGCGGTTGAACCGCAATCGGCATCGCCCTTCGGCTTGGCCGCAACCGCGCCTGCGCACCGTCCCATGAACACGCACATCGCCATCCTCACTTTCGACGGCTTCAATGAACTCGACTCGTTGATCGCGCTGGCGCTCGGCAGCGGCGTGCGCACCCGCGAGATCGCCACCGACTCGTCGATCATGGCGGCCCTGCAACTGGACCCGGCGCGCCAGCTCATCGGGGCGCAGTGCTCGGGCACGCTGCTGCTGGCCAAGCTCGGGCTGCTCGGCAACGGGCCGGCGTGCACCGACCTGACGACCCGACCGTGGGTGATCGAGGCCGGCGTGAAGGTCTTGAATCAACCATTCCATGCCACGGGCAATGTCGCCACGGCCGGCGGTTGCCTGGCCGCGCAGTATCTGGCCGCGTGGATCATCGCGCGCACCGCGGGCCTTTCGGACGCGAAGAGCGCGCTTCAATACGTGGCACCGGTGGGCGAGAAAGACGAATACGTCGAGCGTGCGATGAGGCACGTCGCACCCTTCGTGACGTCGGCACGCGTGGCATGACGCCGTGTGCACACCAACCAAAGACCCATGCCCGATTCGATCGCCGTTCGCCCCGTCGCGCAGGCCGACTACGACGCCTGGAAGCCGCTATGGGACGGCTACAACGCGTTCTACGGGCGCGAGCACGACACCGCGTTGCCGCACGAGGTCACCATGACGACCTGGCAGCGGTTCTTCGATCCCGCGGAACCGGTGCACGCCCTGGTGGCCGAGCTTGACGGCGCGCTGTGCGGGATCACGCACTACCTTTTTCACCGCAGCACCACCCGCATCGAGCTGACCTGCTACCTGCAAGACCTGTTCACCGCGCCCACCGCGCGCGGCCGTGGCGTGGGCCGCGCATTGATCGAAGGGGTGTACGCGCGGGCCAGGGCCGCCGGCGTGAAACGCGTGTACTGGCAAACGCATGCCACCAACGCAGCAGGGCGATTGCTCTATGACAAAGTCGCGCGGCACCTGGGATTCATCGTCTATTCGCACGACTTGTGATTGACCCTGTCGCAAAACATCGAGCGTGCAAGTGACCGGCATGCGCGGACACGTCGCCTTCCTGCACACGTCGCCCGTCCACGTGGAGACATTCGATCGCCTGGTCAAGGCCGCCGACCCCGGCCTGCGCGTGGATCACGTCGTCGCCGAGGCGTTGTTGAGCGACGCGCAACGGGTCGGCGTCACCGACCCGTCGTTGATCCGGCGCGTCCACGCCGCCATGAACGATGCCACCGCCAGCGGCGCCACGGTCGTGGTGTGCACCTGCTCGACGATCGGCGGCATCGCCGAGCACACGCCGCTGCGTCCGGGCCTGCGGTTCGCGCGCATCGACCGCGCGATGGCCGACCGCGCGGTGCAACTGGGCCCGCGCGTCCTGGTGGTCGCCGCGCTGCGCAGCACGCTGGAGCCGACGGCGCAACTGATCCGCGAATCCGCCGCCGCGCTGCGCGCCGACGTGCAGCTGCAGACGCTGTGGGTCGAGGGCGCGTGGCCTCACTTCGAGCGCGGCGATCGTGCCGCCTACACCGGCGCCGTGGTGTCCGCGCTGCGCGCCGCGCCGCGTCGCTACGACGTGGTGGTGCTGGCCCAGGCGTCTATGGCCGATGCGGCCGATGCCTTGCAAGACCTCGGCGTCGACGTGCTCTCGAGCCCGCGGCTGGGCGTGCAGGCGTTGCTGGCCGCAGTCTGATGGCCGCGGCCGGCGTGGCCGCCACAGCGCCCTCGCTTTCGCCAGACGAACACCGAGTCGCGCGCGAGGCTTGACCAGCGCCTCAGTCATGCAGGCGATTGAGCAACGCCATCGCCGCGGCCGGCGCCTTCTCCTTGTCGGCACTGATGAAGAACAGAAACACGTCACGCGGCGCGGTGGGCGCGGGTGCCGCCTGCACGCGCGGCAGCGCCGCGGGCTCGCCGCCGTCGCGCCACGCGCGCGTGCACGCCGCCAGCTGCGCCAGTGCCTGCGGCGCGATGCCCTCGGGCAGCGACTTGTCGGCGCGCATCGTGCGCACGTAGACGAACTCGCCGGTCAAGTCGGCGAACGACGGATAGTCATCGGAGTCGGTGAACACGGTGGCCACGCGGTGCTTGCGCGCCAGCGCCAGGTAGGGCGCGCACTTGAAGCTCTCGTGCCGCACCTCGACGGCGTGGCGCAGCGGCACGCCCTCGATGGTGGCCGGCAGCTGCTGCAGGAACGCCTCGAAGTCCGCCGCATCGAAGCGTTTGGTCGGCGCGAACTGCCAGACGATCGGACCCAGCTTGGGCCCCAGCTCCGCGATGCCGCTGCGCACGAAGCGCTCGATCGAGTCACCCGCCTCGGCCAGCACGCGGCGGTTGGTGGCGTAGCGCGTGGCCTTCAGCGTGAAGACGAAGTCGTCGGGAGTCTGCTCGCGCCATTTGGCGAACGTGGCGGCGCTTTGCAGGCTGTAGTAGGTGCCGTTGACCTCGATCACCGTGAGCTGCCGGCTCGCGTATTCGAGTTCGCGCGCGATCGGCCAGCCGGCCGGGTAGAAATTGCTGCGCCACGGTTCGAACGTCCAGCCGCCGACGCCGACACGGATCGTGGCCACTGCTTGCGTTGTCATCCCTGTCCCTCGTGCGGCTGATGCTCGCCGGTATGCTAGCAACCGTTTCCGTCAAGGAGGTGCCGGTGTCGATCGAACTGTGGCTCGCATTTGTCGGCGCTTCGGCCATCCTGTTGGTATTGCCGGGGCCGACGATCCTCACCGTCATCAGCTACTCGGTGGCGCACGGCCGGCGCGCCAACGCGGCGTTGGTGGCCGCGGTCGCCCTCGGCGACTCCACGGCATTGGCGCTGTCGCTGGTCGGTCTCGGTGCGCTGTTGGCCACCTCGGCGTTCTGGTTCACGGCGGTCAAGTGGGCCGGCGGGCTGTACCTGCTGGTCCTGGGCGTCAAGCTGCTGCGCGCCGGTGCGTCGGCCGGTGCGTCGAGCGGTTTGCCGGTTGCGCCCGCAGACACGGGGTCGCGCTGGAAGCTGTTTGCCAACACGTACCTGGTGACGGCGCTGAACCCCAAGGGCATCGTGTTCTTCGTCGCGTTCTTGCCGCAGTTCATCAGCCCGCATGCCAGCGTGGCGCCTCAACTGTGGGTGCTGGCGGTCACGTTCGTGGTGCTCGCAGTGCTCAACGCCACGCTGTACGCCATGTTTGCGGTTTCGGCACGCCGATTGCTCGCATCCACTGCGGCGCAGCGTCGCTTCAACTTGGTCGGCGGCACGCTGCTGTCGGCAGCTGGCGTGTGGGCGCTGATGGCCCGGCGTGCGGCCTGAAACTGCATTGCAGGCGGGTTGTCTGCAACATCGTGATGCACACACTGGAACGCGCCATCGCAACCTTCGGCAAATGTCACACGGCGACAGCGTCAGGCGGGCCTGTGCGCAGGCTACGATGGCTGGCCGTCGATTGGGAGAATCGGGATGTCGAATGCAACGCGCTTGCTCGCCGGCCTCGCGCTGGTGGGGCTGGTGTCGGGTGCGCGCGCAACGGTCACTGACGTAGCGCAGAGCGCCGCGGCCGGCGCCTCCAGCGTGGCCACCAAGGTCGAGCACGCGGTCAAGCATGGCGTGAACGCGGCCGTCTCCGGGGTCGAGCGTGGGGCCAAAGCCACTGGGCACGCGGTCGAAGCGGCTGCCAAGAAGGTCGGCCTGCCAGTCGCAGGAGCGTCGTCGCCCAAGCCATAGCGGCGCCGGTCGCGCACGCCGACACCGGCGTGTGCGGCGCGCGGCAAGGCGTCACGCAAGTGGCCGCGCAGCGTGCGCGGCATTCGACATGGCCGCGGCTAAGATGCCGGCTCGGCGGCAGGCAGCACGGCTTTTCAGCGATGAGCGCATCCCAATACACGGCCAGTTGCCTGTGCGGCGGCGTGAAGCTCGCATTGAACGCGGAGCCGGGGCCGATTCAGATTTGCCATTGCTCGATGTGCCGCAAGGCGCAGGGCGGCCCGTTCTCTGCCAACGCCGCGATGCCCGCGGCTGCGCTCGATGTGACCGAGGGCGCCGAGCTGCTCGCCAACTACGAATCGTCGCCCGGCGTTCATCGCATCTTCTGCAAGCGCTGCGGCTCGCCGCTGTTCAGCACCAACGCGGACGACCCGCAGGTCGTGCGCATCCGCGTGGGCATCATCGACGGCCCGTTGCGCACGCGGCCAAGCGCCCACTACCACGTCGGCCAGATGGCCAACTGGTGGCGCATCGACGACCATCTGCTGCGCTTCGAAACCGAGTGAGTGCCGCGCACACCGGCGGCAACGCCGGCGCGCGGGCCACGTGCGACGCCGCCGCTTGCAGCGGGCACAATGCCGCACAGCGCGGCCCTGCAAACCGCGTGCGCGAGGTCCGCATGATCGACATGTCTGCGCTCCAGCAACGCCTTGATCCATTGTTTCCAGGCCTGATGGGCCTGCGCCTGCTCGAATTGGCCCCCGAGCGCGTGCTGGCCGAGTTGCCGGTGCGGCCCGACCTGTGCACCAGCGGCGGCGTGCTGCACGGTGGCGCCGTCATGGCGTTTGCCGACACGCTGGGCGCGGTGGGCACGGTGCTCAATCTGCCCGCTGGCAAACGCACCACCACCACCGACTCGAGCACCAAGTTCATCGCCGCCGCACGCGTGGACACCGTGGTCACCGGCGAGAGCGTGGCCTTGCACCGCGGCCGCACCACCATGGTGTGGCAAACGATGATCCGCAATGACCAAGGCAAGCTGTGCGCGGTGGTCACGCAAACGCAACTGGTGATGGATGGCGGGTGATGCCCGCTTGTCCGATGAGCCCACGATTGACGTTGGCCCTGCTGGGTGAGCGCGACGAGCGCAAGGTTGCGCACCGCGCCATCGAGGCGGCGCTGCCGCTGGCAGCGCGTGCACTCGGGGCCGCCATCGACCTGCGCTGGTTGGCCACCGACACCCTCACCGATGCCCGCGCGTTGAACGACGTGCACGGCGCGTGGTGCGTGCCGGGCAGCCCCTACAAACGCATGGACGGCGCGCTGCTTGCAATCCGCCACGCGCGCACCAGCGGCCTGCCCTTTCTCGGCACCTGCGGTGGCTTCCAGCACGCGGTGATCGAGTACGCACGCCACGTGCTCGGCTGGGCCGACGCCGAGCACGCCGAGACTGCGCCCGACGCCGCGCGCGCCGTGATCACGCCGCTGTCGTGCGCGCTGGTCGAGGCCAGCGAAACCGTGCAGCTGGTCGCCGGATCGCGCATCGCGCGGGCCTACGGCAGCAGCGAGGCCCATGAGGGCTACCACTGCCGCTACGGCTTGAACCCCGCGTTTCGCGACGCGTTGTTGAACGGCCCGCTGGTCGCCACCGCGTTCGATGCGGCGGGCGAGGTGCGCGCGGTCGAGCACACCGACCATCCGTTTTTCGTGGCCACGCTGTTCCAGCCCGAGCGCGCCGCGTTGCGCGGCGAGGTGGCGCCGCTGGTGCTGGCGTTCGCGCGCGCCGCCCTCGCCGCGGCGCGCTGATCGTCGATCATGTTCGGCTCGCGTCGCCTCGAGGCCTGGCTGCTGGTGCTGGCGCTGTGTGGCGCGACCGCTGCGCGCGCCGACGAGCTGATCACGCTGTCCACACGCAGCGGCGTCACGGTGTCGTACTGGTACATGCCGCGTGCCACCGCAACAGCCACGCTGGTGCTGCTGACCGGTGGCAGCGGCAACATCGGCATGCGCGATGGGCGCCCGCAATCGGGCAACTTCCTGGTGCGCAGCCGCGACCTGTTCGCCGCCGAGGGCTTCAACGTGGCGATCGTCGGCCGGCCGTCCGACGTGGCCGACATGGACACCGCGTTTCGCGCCAGCGCCGCGAACGTGCAAGACCTGACCCGCGTGGTCGACGACCTGCTCGCGCGCGCCAACGTGCCGTTGTGGCTGGTGGGCACCAGCCGTGGCACGGTGTCGGCCACGGCAGCGGCCATCGCGATCGGGCCGCCGCGGCTGGCCGGGGTGGTACTGACCTCGAGCGTCACCGCGTTCAAGTTGCCGGGCGCGGTGCCGACACAGCGTTTGGGCGATGTGCGCGTGCCGGTGCTGGTGCTGCATCACGAGAAGGATGCCTGCCCGTCGTGTGCGCCGCACGAGGTGTCGTGGATCCTGTCGGGGCTCACGCAGGCACCGGTGAAGAAGCTGCTATGGGCCAGCGGCGGTGAAGGCGCGCGCGGCGACCCGTGCGAGGCCTTTCACTGGCACGGCTACGTCGGCATGGAAGCGCAAGCCGTGCAGTGGATCGCGGCATGGGTGCGCCAGCCCACGCCGTGATGCGCACCGGCGCCACTCGCGCCCGCGGTGGCTGCGCGGGCAGCACGACGCCTCGCCGCAGGCCGGCATGATGGCGTGGCCGGCCATCGCCGCCGCACGCGCGCACGACCCCGCGACGCGCGCGCCGTTCTTCGTCGCGCAAGCGGGCGCGGCGCCGCTGGCCGTGGGTTCGGTCGCGCACGCGCATCTGCGCGCGCTGACGCGATGGCCACAGTGGCTGCATGTCGAGCCCCACGGTGTCACGCTGCACTGCGCGCGCGCGGCGCGCGCCGACGCGATGGCCACCATGCACGACACCTTGCGCAGCGAAGGCCTGATCGTCGCCTGGCGCGACGAAGCGTTCCCGTTGTTCACCGTGCAGGGCGAGCCGGTGGGGTTCTCGATCGAGCGCGCAGCCACCCGCTTCTGGGGCTCGTTGACCTTGGGCGCGCATTGCAACGGCTTTGTCGCCGACGCCCACGGCAGGCCCGAACGACTGTGGATCGCGCGCCGCTCGTTCAGCAAGGCCACCGACCCCGGCAAGCTCGACAACCTGGTGGGCGGGGGCGTGCCGGCGGGCCAGTCGCCGCGCGACACGGTGGTGCGCGAGGCCTGGGAAGAAGCCGGCCTCGAGCCACCGCAGCTGCAGGGGCTGGCGCGCGGCCGCATGCTGCGGCTGCTGCGCGACATCCCCGAGGGCCTGCAGCGCGAATGGATCCACGTCTACGACCTCGGGCTGCCCGCCGGCCTGACACCTCGCAATCAAGACGGCGAAGTGGCCGAGCTGACACTGCACGCGCTGCCGCAGGCCTTGGCACTCGCGGCCAGCGAAGAGATGACCGTCGACGCCTCGCTGGTGACGCTGGACTTCGCGCTGCGCCGCGGCCTGCTCGACGGCGTCGCCGCGCGCGCGCTGGCCAGCGAGGCGGCGCTGCTGTTCGAAGGGCACGCGACGTGACAGCAAACAGCACGGGATCGGCAGCGGGGCCTGCCGCGCCCCGCTACGACGCGGTGGCCATCGCCGCGCACTGGCTGCTGGCGGTGTTGATCGTGATGAACCTGGCGCTGGGCTTGTACATGCACGACCTGCCGCTGTCGCCGCAACGGCTCAAGTTGTTCAACTGGCACAAATGGGCCGGCATCACGATCCTGACGCTGTCGGCGCTGCGGCTGGCCTGGCGGCTCGCGCACCCGCCACCGCCCGATTTGCCGATGCCCGAGTGGCAGCGCGTCGCGGCACACGGGGTGCACTGGGCGCTGTATGCGCTGTTCTTCGCCGTGCCGTTGGCCGGCTGGGGCTACAGCTCGGCCACCGGCTTTCCGGTGGTGTGGTTCGGCATGCTGCCGCTGCCCGACTGGGTGCCGGTCGACCGCGCCTGGGCCGACGCGTTGAAGGCCACCCACAAGGCGGCGGCGCTGGCGCTGGCGCTGCTGGTGCTGCTGCACGTGGCTGCCGCGCTGAAACACCATGTGGTCGATCAAGACGGTCTGTTGCATCGCATGCGTCCGCTTTGGCGTTGAACTGCGTATGTGGGCGCAAGATCGGAGTTTGACCATGAACAAAACCCTCTCGTCACTGGCCGCTGCGCTCGCCCTGGCCGCCGCCGTGGCCAGTACCGCGCAGGCCCAAACCGTCGACCCCGCGGCCAGCGAGCTGGTGTTCGTCACCCACCAGATGGGCGTGCCGGTCGAAGGGCGCTTTCAGCGCTGGAGCGCGCAGGTGGCGCTCGACCCCCGCAAGCCCGAAGCCGGCCGCGTGGTGCTGCGCATCGACATGGACAGCGTGGCCTTCGCGGCACCCGAGGTCACCGCCGAGGCGCAGCGTGCGGTGTGGCTCGACACCGCAAAGTTTCCGCAAGCGGTGTTCCAGTCCAGCGGCATCCGCACAGCCGGCGGCGGCCACTACGAGATGGCGGGGCGCCTGACGCTGAAGGGCGAGTCGCACGACATGGTGGTGCCGGTGACGCTGACGCAAAACGGCGGCAGCGGCACCGCGAGCGGCAACTTCACCGTCAAGCGCGGCGACTTTCGCATCGGCGAGGGTGAGTGGACCGACCCCAGCCTCGTGGCCGCCGAAGTGCAGGTGCGTTTTCGCATCGCGCTGTCGGGCCTGCCGACTTCGTGAGCGCAGCGGCTCCCCGCGCCGTGCGGGTGATGCGCAGCGGTTGGCGCGCGCTGACCTGCAGCCTCGCGCTGTGCGCGCTGGCTGGCGGGGCGCGGGCCGATCCCGTGCTCTACCGGTTCGACCCGACGCACACCTTCGTCAGCTTCGAGCTGCTGCACTTCGGCACCTCGACCCTGCGCGGGCGCTTTGGCCCGCTCAACGGCGAGGCCACGCTCGACCGCACGGCGCGCAAAGGCCGCGTGCAAGTGGAGATCGATACCTCGCAGGTCAGCACCGGAGTGGCCGCGCTCGATGCGCGCCTCAAGGAAGGCGACATGCTGGCGGTGCAATCGCACCCGCGCGCCTATCTGGTGGCCGAGCGCGTGGAGTTCGACGACGCCGGCCACGTCACCGCGCTGCGCGGCGAGTTCACGCTGCGCGGCGTCAGCATGCCGTTGACGCTGACCGCGCTGCGCTTCAACTGCTACACCAGCCCGTTGATCCGGCGCGAGGTGTGCGGCGGCGACTTCGAAGGCCGCTTCAACCGCAGTGCCGCGGGCATCACGCACAGCTTGCCGTTCGTGGCCGACAGCGTGCGCCTGCTGGTGGAAGTGGAAGGCATCCGCGACGACGCGCCTTGATGGCGCATACGCGCGACGAGGTCTTGGGTGCCGGATTGCGCGCTTGCGCGCAAGGGCACTCAGTGCACTGACACCGTCCCGACGCTGCTGCGCTCCGGGCTAGTGCCCGGCATACACCAAGCTGGGCAACCACAGCACGATCTGCGGAAACACGATGCACAGTGCCAGGCCCAAGGCCTGCAGGCACAGGAACGGCACGGCCGAGCGGAAGATCATCGCCATGCTGATCTGCGGCGGCGCCACGCTCTTCAAGTAGAACAGCGAGTAGCCGAACGGCGGACTGAGGAAAGCCATCTGCATGTTGACCATGAAGATGACGCCGTACCACAAGGGAATGCTTTCCGGCGGCACCCCCGCCATAGTGGCGACACCGGCGAACGGCAGGCTCTTCATGATGGGCAGGAAAATCGGCACGGTCAGCAACAGGATGCCGACCCAGTCGAGGAACATGCCAAGCACGAACAGCACGACCATCATCAGGAACAGGATCCCATAGGGGGCCAGCCCGGTGCCGAGGATCATCTCGGACACGAAGGTCTGGCCGCCCTTGATGATGAAGAAACCGACGAACATGGTGGCGCCGAAGAAGATCCACATCACCATGGCCGTCGCCTTGAGCGTGGCCAGGCCCGCCTCGTAGAGCGCGACCCATGTCAGCCTGCGGTGCAGCGCGCACACCACCAGCGCGCCGAAAGTGCCGATGCCGGCGGCCTCGACCGGCGTCGCGATGCCGAAGAATATGACGCCCAGCACCAGCAGGATCACCAGGATCGGCGCGATGGTGTTGCGCAGCAGACGCAACTTCTCGGCGAAGTCCACCCGCTCCTCTTTGGGCAGCGCAGGCCCCAGGCTGGGGTTGATGTAGCAGCGAATCGTGACGTAGGCGATGTAGATGCCCGACAGCAGCAACCCGGGGAACACCGACCCGATCAACAGCTCGCCGAGCGACTGCTGCGCCACCACCGCATAGACGATCGCCATCACCGACGGCGGAATCAGGATGCCCAGCGTACCACCGGCCAGCAGAGAACCGCACGCGAGCTTGGGGTCGTAGCCGCGCCGCATCATGGCCGGCAGCGCGATCATTCCCATCGTGACCTCGGTCGCGCCGACCACGCCGACCATGGCGGCCAGCACGGTGCAAGCCAGCACCGTGGCCGAGGCGAGCCCGCCCTTGAGGGCGCCGAGCCACTTGTAGATGACGTCGAACAGCTCTTCGATGATGCCCGCCTTCTCGAGCACGGCGGCCATGAAGATGAACAGCGGCACCGCCGACAGCTGGTAGTCGGTCATGAACGGGAACACGCGAGACGGCAGCATGTTGAGGATGCCGCCG
>JBIODO010000081.1:0-12366 GCA_044445225.1 Burkholderiales bacterium | reverse complement strand
GTTCGCCTACGTCGGCAGCGATTGGGTGTTCGGCATCGCGGTGGTCACCACGCTGCTGATGTGGCAGTCGATCCGGCGCTGGCCGCCACAGCCGCATCCGCCATCGCGCCTGCCGGCCGAGCGACTGTGGGGCGGCACGCTGGCAGCATTGCGCTTCGCGCGCCATTCAGAACTGATCCTTGCGCAACTGCTGCGCACGATGGCCTACAGCGCCGCCGGCTCGGCGCTGTGGGCGCTGCTGCCGGTGATCGGGCAGCAGCAGCTCGGCACCAGCGCGGCCGGCTTCGGCGCGCTGATCGGTTGCCTGGGCATCGGCGCAGTCGGTGCCGGGCTGGTGGTTAGCCGGACGCGCACCCGGTTCGGACTGGAGGTGCTCGTCCACGGCGGCTGCGTGATCTTCGCCGCCGCCATGGCCATCGCCGCCTGGTCGCGCTGGCATGCCCTGGTCTACGTGGCGCTGGTGGCCGGCGGCGGCGCGTGGATGTCGGTGATGTCGACCTTCAACACCGCGACGCAGACCAGCGCGCCACCGTGGGTGCGTTCGCGCGCCGCGGCGTTGCACGCGTTGTCGGCGCTGGGTGCGTTTGCGTTCGGTTCGGCGTTCTGGGGCGTGATGTCGAGTTCCTTCGGCCTGCAGGCCGCGCTGACCATCGCCACGCTGGCGATGCTGGCCGGCATGCTGCTGGCGCGGCCGTTCCCGCAGCGCATGGGGCAGGAGCAGGACGTGACGCCGGCAGCGCCGTGGGAAGACCTGTTCATCGCCCACGAGCCAGACCCGCAGGCCGGCCCGGTGGCGGTGCAGATCACCTACCGCATCCGCGCCGACGACGCGACGGCGTTTCTCGACGCGTTGAGCCAGCTGCGCGCGCCGCGGCGGCGCGACGGCGCGACGTTCTGGCGCATCTACCGCGACCTGGGCGATCCGTCGCAATACTGCGAACGCTTCATCGTCACGAGCTGGTCCGACTACCTGCACCAGCGCAGCCGCGCGACGCTGGCCGACCAGGAACTCGAGGCGCGCGTGCGCGCCTTCGTGCCCGAAGGCGAAACGGTGACGATGCAGCACTACATCGCCGAGCGCTGAGCAACCACTTTGTCCGGCAACCGCGTGCGCACCGGCGCAGTTGCCAGACAACTCGCCTCAGCCGCGCTGGGGACGCGCTTTCTCCAGTTCGACGATGAGGTCGTCGACCTGTGTCAGGAACTCTTCGCGGCTGGCGTGCGGGCAATGCGTGATCAGCTCCGATGAATGCTCGGCCAACTCTTGCTCGCCCGCCAGGCGGGCCCACCGCCGCACTTCACAGTACAACAGCAGCGCAAGTCGGCCGAGGTCGCCGTTCCTGCGCGCATACCGAAGATCGCCGAGCAGATCCTCGAGTCCGAGCTGCAGCTGCAACGATGAAGCGCTCATGGGACACGCATGCTGGCTTCAGCGACGCTTGGCCTTGCTGGCTCCCTTGGCGACCGAGGCATAGTTGGCTTCGGCGGTCTCGACCGCTTGGGCGCCAGCCTTGCGCAGGCTTTCGAACGCGGTGTTCGCGGTCGCCATCGCCGACTTGATCAAGGCGATGCCATCGCTCGAGCCCGCGGGTGCATTCTTGCCGGCTGCCTCGATCAGCGCGCCGAACGAGGCTTGTGCAGCGGCAGTCTGCTCCGCAGCGACCTTCTCGATCTCTGCCTTGATGTCGGCAACGATGCGGTACACCTGCTTGCCATAGGCAGTCGCCTTCTCGGCGGCGGGTTGCAGCACGCCTGCTTGCAGAGCAAGCAGTGTTTGCGCATCTCGCGCTGACAACACGGCCACTCCAGTTTCTTTGACTTCGGCGAGGCCGCCCTTGGCGGTTTGCAGGTTGAGCACCGTGAGTTGCTCGACGCCCTCGAACGCCTTCGCGGTCAGGCTCATCAGGGCTTCGAAATTGGCCTTGTTGGTGGCAGCGAGTTGAGTGTTCAGCATGGGATGCTCCAGTCGTTGAGGTCAGGTTTGAGTCGCGTTGCTGCATTGCAGCATGAACTCATCTTACTGGCTGGATTCACCAATGCAAGCACCAATTGCTGCAACGCAGCAATCTAGGGAGGGAGATCTAGGATGCGGCCACTGCGCGTCGCGCGTCGCGAGGTGAGCCACCCCACTGCCTACTCCAAGCACGGCGCAGGTTCAGGCTCGAGCCGAATCCTGAGACTTCGGCTGCATTGGTGACGCTGGCCCCGTGCTCGAGCGACTGCCGCGCGCGTTCGAGTCGGATCGCTTGCAAGCATTGCATCGGTGACGCGCCGGCATGGTCGACGAAAAGTCGCAGCAAGTGCCGCTCGGTGACGTGGCCGACCGAGGCGAGCGCGGCCATATCCCAGTCGCGTTCCGGCTCGGCGCTGATGGCGTCCTGAACTTTGTGAACCGCGGCATGCATGTGGCGCCGATGCCCGAGAAACGGCGACAGCTCAGGATCTCGCGACGACCGCCTGAGGTACACCACCATGTCCTTCGCAATGCTTGCCGCGAGGGCTTCGCCGCACTCCGCAGCGATCAGGTGCAACGCGAGATCGATTCCCGCAGTGACGCCGGCGCTTGAGGCGATGGGGCCATCGACCACGAACACGCGGTTGTCGACGATCTGCGCCTGGCGCGCCAACACCCGAAGCGCATCGATCAACTCGTGGTGGGTCGTGCAACGGCGGTTGCCGAGCAGCCCTGCGCGCGCAGCCAGCAAGGCACCCGAGCAGACCGTGACCAGGCGGTGCGGCGAGTCGACGGCCAGCAGGTGCTGATGAAGGGTGCGATTCAGCCATTGCGCCGTCGCGGTGATCGCCGGCGTGACCTGATTCACATGCACGTTCGGCTGGCCGACGAGCACCACCCACGTCGGCGAGTGGAGACGGGCCGGCAAGGGCTCGAGGTCGGCGAGTGCGAGCCCGACCGACGTTCGCAGCGTCGCCGAGGGTCCGGCGAACCGCAGGCGAAAGCGGGGTGGCTGGTGACGCAGCGCGCGATGCAGGTTTGCCAATCGAAACGCCTCCGCCGGCCCGGCGATGTCGAGCAGCAGCGAGTGCGGCGATATGACGAAGAGCGCATCGATCAGGTCGGTGGGTTCAAGCATTTTCAGACATCGCGTTTGAGCGATGCATTGAATCAGAACTGGCAGATGCCGGGAAGCGCGGTCGGATCGCGATGTCTGAAATTGATCCAAACGCGTCGGTGCGCGGCACGACAGCGAGTGGCCGTTTCCATAACGTGGCGGCGTCGTGCTCGAACCGCGAAGCATGTCCTCTCTGTCGTCTCCGGCCAGCCATCGCCTGCGCTGTGCGTGCACAGCCGTCCTGGCGATGGCGCTCGCCTGCGCGATGGCGTCGGCGGCGCGCGCGCAGGCGGCCAACGACCACGCTGCGTCGCCAGACGAAGGTGCCGTGGACGCGGACACCCGACCGGGCGACGATTTCTTCTTGTACGCCAACGGAGGCTGGCTCAAGGCCACCGAGATCCCGACCGACCAAGGGCGCTGGGGCGCCCGCAGTGAGATCGCGCAACGCACGCGCCGGCAAGTGCTCCAGCTGCTGAATGACGCGAACTCGGCGCCGCCGGCGACGGATGCGCGCAAGGTGGCCGACTTCCGCGCCGCCTATCTGAATGAGGCGGCGATCGAGGCGCGCGGCATTGCGCCGCTGAAGCCGCTGCTCGATCGCATCGATCGCATCCGCGACAAGGCGGGCTTGACGCGCTGGCTGGGCAGCGAGCTTCGTGCCGATGTCGACCCCATGAACCTGGGCGTCTACAACTCGTCGCACGTCCTGGGGCTGGCGGTGCAGGCAGGCAGTCATGGCGAGAAGGACCATGTCGCCTACCTGCTTCAAGGCGGATTGGGGCTGCCCGACCGCGAGCACTACCTCGTCGCCGATGCGCGCATGCAAGCGCTGCGGGCCCAATACCAGGCGGCGATCGGCCACGTGCTGGCACGGCTCGGCGTCGATGGTGGCGGCCCCGCGTCGAGCGCGGCCAGCAGGGCGGCAGGCGTGATGGCACTGGAAACTGCCATCGCGCGCAGTCATGCCACAGCCGAGGCGTCGGCCGATGAGCGCAACGCCGACACGCTGTGGACGCGCGCGGATTTCGCTCGTGAGGCGCCGGGCATGGATTGGAGCGCGTTCTTCGCGGCCGCCGGATTGGCCAGGCAGCAGACCTTCGTCGCCTGGCAGCCCACCGCCTTGAAGGGCGTGGCGGCATTGGTGGCGTCGCAGCCGCTGCAGGCGTGGAAGGACTATCTGCGCATACGTGTGATCAGCCGCTACGCCGACGTGCTGCCGCCAGCGTTTTCCATCCAGGCCGCGACGTCGCCTGGCGCCGCAGCGGGCCCGGAGCAGCCGGGCTGGCGTGCGCAGCGTGCGTTGGAGGCGACTCAATCTGCCATGAGCGACGCGGTGGCAAGGATGTACACCGACCGCCACTTCCCGCCGGAGGTCAAGGCGCGGGTGCAAGTCATCGTCGCCAACGTCGTCGCGGCCTTCAGCCAACGGGTCGAGACGGCGGCCTGGATGTCGCCTGCCACCAAGGCGATGGCGCTGGCCAAGTTGAGAAATCTGTACTTCGGCATCGGCTACCCGGAGCGCTGGCAGGACGATTCGCGCCTGGTGGTGGACCCCGCTGATGCCATCGGCAATCTTCAGCGGATCGCGCAGCGCAACTACGGCCGCGCCGTCGCCCGGCTCGGGCATCCCGTGGACCGGACCGAGTGGTGCATTGCGCCGCAGTGGCCCGGGGCCGTGCTCACTTTTCACCAGAACGCGTACAACTTCGCCGCTGCGCTGTTGCAGGTGCCCAAGTTCGACGCGTCGGCCTCGGACGCGGCGAACTACGGCGCCATCGGCGCGATCGTCGGCCACGAAGTGAGTCACTTCGTCGACACGCTGGGCGCAGATTACGAGGCCGATGGCCGTCGGCGCCGCTGGTGGACCGACGACGACATGGCGCGGTATCAGGCAGCCACCGAACCGCTGGTGCGCCAATTCTCCGGCTATCGGCCGTTTCCGGATGTGGCCGTCGACGGCAAGCTCGGGTTGACCGAGAACGTGGCCGACCTGGGTGGCTTGGTTGCGGCTTTCGACGCCTACCGCCGCACACTCGGCGAGAGGGTGAACGACAAGGAGTTCGTTCGTCAGCAGGACCGCCAATTCTTCATCGGCTTTGCGAGAAGCTGGCGCATCAAGTACCGTGACGACGCTTTGAGGGCACAGGCCGCCAGCGACCACGCCCCGGAGAACTACCGCGTGTCGACCGTCCGCAACCTGGATGCGTGGTATGACGCGTTCGACGTCAAGCCGGGCCAGCGCCTTTATCTGGAGCCCGGGGCAAGGGTGCGGATTTGGTGAATCGCCGCATTTGTGTTTAGGCGGCCTCGCCTCGATGGAGAATCACATCTGTCCGCGGCTCGCTCGCAAGCTCACCTCGCGGCCTTGATCCAATCAACAGCCTGGAGCCGCGCGACAAGGACTGCCTTGCCATCTGCGCTCGGCCGAAAGACCGATGCTTCGCCTTCTTTGACCTCAAACCAATCTTTGCCGAAGGCATCGAGGATGTTCGGCTTGTGCGTCACCAGCAGCGTGTTCGTTCCCGATTCAGGGGCCGTGGCGATCAGCCTCTTGAGCGCCTCGGACCGGCGATCGTTCTCGATTGGCGTCACGACCAAACCGCCCTCGGTGAGGTCCAAGGTTTGGGTTACGGCTCCACCTGCGATCAGTCTTCCAGTCTCCACCGCGCGATTGAACCTGCTGGTGTAAGTCTTGCCGATGGGTATCCGCAGGACCTTGAATGCCTCCCCAACTTGCCTGGCGACGTCTCTTCCGCCTTCGCTCAGCAGGCGTTGCTTTGAAATGTTGTCGTAGTTCAGCGGATCCGTGTCCGCCTGATCTCGATGGGTGGCACCGTGACGAAAAACGATGACGTACCCGCCTTGCCTGAGCGACTCCGACAACGCCTTCACATCGACCGTCTGCGCCGGAGCGCTTGTTGACGCCAGGCAGAACAGGGCGAAGGCAGCAAGAAGCCAGCGAGACAGCATGTTCATGCATGCTCCTTCTACGGTTGCAGCGGTGACGGTTCCACGCAGACTGTGGCGCCCCACGGCCATGGAGTGGCCGACCCCCGCGAAGGCGGCGCTCGCCACCAAGAAAAACGGGCCAGCCTCATGTCGAGGCTAACCCGTTGATTCATCTGGCGCGGCTGGCAGGATTCGAACCCACGACCCCTTGGTTCGTAGCCAAGTACTCTATCCAACTGAGCTACAGCCGCGCGGGTCGCGAAGTATATCAGTGCCCCTCTGGGGCCTCGGCCATTCAGTCGATCGCCGCCGCGGCCTGCTCGTTGCGCAGAGCGCGCTCTTCGTCGCCTGCTTCGCGAGCCAGGCGTGCCAGCGTGCGCCACGCGCGCCGGCGCGCCGGCGGCTGCAATACGCGATCGGCGGCGGCCCTCTCCAGCGGACCTCGGGCCTTGCCCCACAGGCCGCGCGCGGCAAACACTTCGCCGACCGCGGCCAGCACGGCGGCTTCGTTGGGGAAGGCCAGCTGCGCCGCCTCGGTGGCCTGCAACCAATCGGTGCCGATGCCTTCGCAGGCCACCGCCAGCGCCAGCGCAACCTGCGCGCGCTGCTCGGCACCGAGATCCTTCAGGTCGCTCCACAGCGGACGCAGCCACAAGCGGGCGTCGGCCGCGTGGCCCATCTGCGCAGCACGCCGCGCCGCGCGCGATACCACGAAGGCATCACTGCGATCGGCTTCGTCAAGCACACCCCAGGCGCGCCGCAGCTGGTCGATGTCGTGTGCCGCATCGAGCAATTGCAGCGCCAGCGAGCGCAGCAGGCCTTGCGCGGCCTCGGCGGAGAACCCCTGGTGCTTGGCCAGCAGCCGCGCGGTGTTCAGCGCCTCGGCATGATGGCCCGACAAGCGCGCGGCGCGCAGCTTCAGGCGCAGCGCCTGGGTGCGGCGCGCGACACCCGGCGCCAGCTCCGACAACAACGAGCGCGCCTTCGGCGCGTCGCCATCGTCGAGCGCCCATTCGGCACCGAGCAGGCGTGCCCCCTCGTCCACCGCCTGCTGCGGCGCCGCGCGGCGCACCGTCTTCAGCGCCACGCGCAGCAGCTGCTCGCGCCGCGTGCGGTCTTGCACCCGATGCAGGCTGCGCGCGGCCAGCAGGTGCGCGAGCACGCGCAGCTCGCGGTCGCCGGCCAGCTCGTCGGTGCTGGCCTGGATCGCCAGCGCGCGCTGCGCTGCCTTGTGGGCGCGGTTGAAGCGACCCGCAAAGTGCTCGGCCATCGCTTCGCGCAACGCGGCCTGTGCGGCGCGCTCGCGCTTGAGTGCACGCCACTCCTTGGCGCGCGTGGGCAGCGTGATCAGTGAGTCGAGCGCCTTGATCACCAGCATCAGCGCGAGCGTGCAGACCACCGCGCCGATCAGAAACAGGTTCAGCGACAGGTCGACGCGATGGTTGCCGTAGAAGAACGAAACCAGCGCGTTGTTGTCGCCCAGCGTCAGCGCCGCGACGGTGGCCGCCGCGAACAGCAGCACGAGCCAGATGGCGCCGCGCATGTCAGCGCCCTTTCGACGGACAAGGTGCAACGCCAGCGTGCGGGTACACAGTTGGCGCCGGGCCGCTCCCAAGCCAGCTGCGCCCTCTCGGGGGCCACCGAACGCAGTGAGCACGTGGGTCCATGCGCCCTCAGCGTCCGGCCATCACGGCCGTCAGCGCCGCCAGCGTTTCGTCGGGCCGCGGCACCACGATGCCGCGCGATTGCGAGCTCACCTGACGCAGCAGCTCGTTCATCGCGTTGACACGCCGGCTCGAGCGGTCGAAGTGGCGCTCCAGCGCGATCTGCACTTCGCGCAGGTCGGACTGCGCAGTGCCGAACTGGCGCGAGAGCAGCGCCAGGCGCGCATTGAGCAGCCGCAGCTTGATGTTCTCGCGCAGAAAATAGGCCTGCTCGGGTGCCACCAGCATCGCCTCGGGCTGGTCGATGCGCGTCACGCGCACCAGCGACCTCGCCTCGTCGAGCACCCGCTGCACCACCAGATCCCAGCGCGCGGCGAGTTCGCCGCGCCAGTCGCCCGCGGCGGCCGCAGCGGCAGACGCGGCAGCGGGCACGCCGCTGGCGCGCGGCTTGGCTTCGCCCGCAGCGGCACCGCGGCGCTCGGGTTGCACCAGCAGCGGCAGATCGTCGACCATGCGCACCGCCTCGTCGACCTTGATCACCAGCGTGGAGATGTCGCTCACCGCCACCGAGCGCACGCGGTCGAGGTCGTGCACCACCGCGCGCCGCACGCGCTCCAGGCGCGGCTGCGCGTTGCGCGCCAGGCGCTCGTCGGCCTGCTTGAGCGTGGACAGCAGCGGCTCGGTGCTGCCGGTGATCGCGGCCTGCTGCACGGCCACGCGCAACGCGGCCTCGATGTCGGACAGCATGTTCTCGTCGCGCGAGCGCGTCATCGACTGCAGCAGGTCTTCGAGTTGCGTGCGCTGCAGCGTGTTCTCGGCCACCCGCGACTCCAGCAGCGCCACCTTGGCCACGGCGTCGCGCGATTCGTCTTGGGCCTGGCGGGCCAGCACACGCGCCTCGGTGGCCAGCGTGGTGCTCTCTTGCTGGCGGCGCACCAGTTCCTGCTCGAGCGATTGCACGCGCTGGCCGGCCTGCCACGCCATCCACAACGCGGCGGCGCCCAACAGCACGGCCAGCAGCGACAGCCACCAGGCCGCGCCTCCGCCCGCACGCGCCATTTCAACTGCGGGCGGCATGGGATCGCTCGCCACGCGCGGCGGCGATGGCTCGACAATGGGTTGGTTCACGGTGCAGCGATCACGGTCGCTGGTCGGGTGCGGGCATCGATTGTATCGAGCGCTTCCATGCCTCCACGACGGCGTCGAGCGTAGGCCGCACCGACCACACCGAGCCGAAGCCCGCCGCGCGCAGTGTCGCCGCGATGCGCGGATGGGTGGCGATTGCACAACCCGACGACCAATCGGACAGCGGTGCCAGCTGGCGCAGGTGCTCCACCGCCTGCGAGCTGGAGAACAGCCAGCAGTGACTCGCTGGTGCACCGGTTGCTGCTGCCAGCAAGGCGCGCTGCGGCGCATCGAGCGACGGCAGCGTGCGCCGATAGGCCTGCACGAACGCCACCTGCGCGCCGCGCTCGCGCAAGCGATCGGCCAACCAGTCGCGGCCACCGTCGCCGCGCACGATCAGCACCCGTTGGTCCCGCCACGATTGCAGCTCGAGCCGCCACCACAGCGCTTCGGAGTCGAACTGCTCGGCATCGGGCGCCGGCTCGATGATGCAGGTGTCGGGAACGCCCTGTGCACGCAGCGCGTGCGACGTGCCGGGCCCGGTGGCCCCAGCCCAGGTGCCGGGTGGCCAGCCGGTGGCCGGCGGCCGCAGCGCAAAGAAACTCTGCACGCAGCCCGGGCTCACGAACACCACGAGCCTCTGCGTGGACAGCGACGCCCACGCCGCACCGGCTGCGGGGTCGCGCTCGGCCACGATCTGCAGCAAGGGCAGTGCATGCGCAGCGACACCGCGTGCGTGCAGCGCAGCCACCCATTCGTCGGCCTGCGGTTGCGGCCGCGTCACCAGCAGTGGCATCGCCGCGCTCACGCGAGGTAAGCGTCGGCGCCCTGCTCGCGCAGGTTCGCCGCGGCCTGCTCGCCGAGCGCGCTGGCGGCAGCAGCGTCGTGCGCACGCCCTTGCGTCTGCGCGCGCAACAGCGCCTTGGTCGGCGCCTCGGCATGGCCCAGTGCCGCGCGCAGCACCAGCGTGTCGCCGTGCCAGCTTGCGAATGCGGCCAGCGGCACGCTGCAGCTGCCGCCCAGTGCGCGCGAGACCGCGCGCTCGGCGTGCACGGCCAGCCAGGTGGGCGCGTGGTTCAGCGTGGCCAAGGTCCGCCGCAGGCCCTCGTCGGCGCTGCGCACTTCGATCGCCAGTGCGCCCTGGCCAGCAGCGGGCAGCATCTGCTCGACCGCAAAATGCTGTGCGATGCGCTCGGCCAGCCCCAGCCGAATCAGGCCGGCGGCGGCCAGCACGATGGCGTCGTAGTGGCCTTCGTCGAGCTTGCGCAGCCGCGTGTCGAGGTTGCCGCGCAGCGGCTCGATGCGCAGGTCGGCCCGCAGGCTGAGCAGCTGCACCACGCGGCGCAGGCTCGAGGTGCCGACGCACGAGCCCGGCGGCAGCGCGGCCAGCGACGCGTGGCGCGGCGACACGAACGCATCGCGCGGGTCTTCGCGTTCGAGCACCGCGGCCAGGACGAAGCCATCGGGCAGATCCATCGGCACGTCTTTGAGCGAATGCACCGCGAGATCGGCACGGCCGTCTTCGAGCGCCGCCTCGAGCTCCTTGACGAACAGGCCCTTGCCGCCCACCTTGGACAGCGTGCGATCGAGGATCTGGTCGCCGCGCGTGGTCATGCCCAGCAGCCGCGCATCGACCGCGCAGCGTGCGCGCAGCAGCGCGCGCACGTGCCCGGCCTGCCACAGCGCGAGCCGGCTCTCACGGGTGGCGATCACGGGCTGGTCAGGCATGCGCGCGATTATCCGCCGCAGCCCTGCGGCTCACCGGCCCGCGTTCGAGGTCGCGACGCGCGCGCCGCGTTGCGCACTGTCGCGCGCCTCTCGCCATTGCCGCTCGATCGTGGCGCAATCGAGCGCGCGGTTTGCTGTCGCGGCCGTCGTCTCGGCTGCAAGCGGTGCACGCGCGTTCTGGCCCAGCCAGCGCGCGGCGCCGTCGCACAGCTGGTCGCGATTGGCGTCGCGTCGCGCGCTCTCGCTGCAGGCGCGCGCTGCAGCCGCCAGCGTGCGTGCGTCGGCAGCGCGCTCCAGATCATCGCTGCGTTGCCACGCGGCGTAGCGCTGCATGGCAGGCAGTTGCTCGGGCGTGGCCTGCAGCACCCAGGCGGCGAGGCGGCCGCGATGGCTGTCGAAGCGGCTCGCCTTGACGGCACGAAACAAGGCCTCGTCCGCGGCTTGCGCATCACGCGCAGCAAGTTCGAGCCATGCCGCCGCGTTGTCGGGGTCCTGCGTGCTCCAGCGCCGCGGGCCCAGTGATGCGCATGCGGCCGCGGCCACGCCATCGCAGGCGCGCTGCGCGATCTGCTGCACCCAGGCATCGCTGCTGGCCTGCGCCAACTGCGCCAACGCATCGGCTGCGGCCGCGACAGCCGGCTGCGGCGTCGCCGCGGGCGCTGAAGCCGCGACGCAGTCGCTGCCCGGTGCACACGCCGGCGGCGCATCGGCTGCGCCCTCGCGCGCCAACAGCACGCGCAACCACCAGCCGGCAGCCTGCGCGGGAACCTCACCACGCGTGCGCAACGTCTCGAGGGCCTGCTGCAGGCCCAGGTTCGCCTGGCGCGCGATGTAGCTGGCCTTCAGCGCAGCCGATGGCGCATCGGCGGACCCACCCGCGCCATCGTTCAGCCCGCACACCGTGCCCTCGCGATTGCCGCGCTCGGTGGGAAGTGCGGCCACCTCGACCGCGCTCGCGCTGCGCAGCTGCGGCGTCACCGCAGCCGGCTCGGACGGCTCGACGATTTCTTCATCCGGCAAGCGGGCGGCCGGCGGCGACGCTGCGGCGGCGCTGCGCACTGTGGCGCCCGGCGCCATGCTCTGCGCAATCGGCAGCGGCGGCGGCGTCTTGAACCACGGCACCAGCGCCAGCGCCCACAGCGCGACGGCCAGCGCCCACGCGGCACGCAATCCCCACAGGGTGATGTGCGGACGAAGCGACGCCAGCTTCAAGGGTGCGCCGACACGGCAGTCATGTGTCGGCAGACCCTAACGCGTCGCGCACCGATGTCAACTGCCTGCGTGAAACAGAAAGCTGCTCGCCGTTGGTGAGCACCACCGCCCAGCCCAGTGGCTCTTCCTGCGACGCGTGGCGCGTCAGCGAGCGCACCGCGCGCCGCGCCACCAGTGCGTTGCGGTGCACGCGGATGAAGTCGCCACCCAGCCGCTGCTCGAGGTCGCCCAGCGCCTCGTCGAGCACCCATTCGCCCTCGGCGGTGCGCAGCGTCACGTACTTCAACTCGGCCTTCAGGTACAGCACCTCGGTGGCCGGGATGCGCAGCACGCGGCCGCGGTCGCTCACCACCAGCATCGGCACTGCATCGCCATTGGCCGCACGCGGTTGCAGCCGTTGCGCCACGCGCAGCAGCGCGGCCTGCAGGCGCTCGCGCCGCACCGGCTTGGTCAGGTAGTCGGTGGCCTCGAGTTCAAACGCGCGCAGCGCGTGCTCGCCGTGCGCGGTGACGAACACCACCGCCGGCGGCTGCGGCTGGTGGTGCAGCTCGTCGGCCAGGTGCAGCCCGTCCAGGCCCGGCATCGCGACGTCGAGCAGCACCACGTCGCAGGGG
>JBIODO010000080.1:0-12579 GCA_044445225.1 Burkholderiales bacterium | reverse complement strand
GTGCCGAGCACGGCCTGCTCGCCGCCGGGTGCCCAGTCGGCCAGCCCCGCCACGTGCGTGGAGCCGAAGTCGATGATCTTGACCGTGCCGCTGCTGTCGATCATCACGTTTTCGGGCCGCAGGTCCTGGTGCAGCATCTCCTTGCGGTGAAAGGCCTGCAGCCCGCGCGCGATCTGCCCGACGATTCCGCGCACGGTCTCCAATGGTGGCGCTGGATGGTCGCGCATCCATTGCGCCAGCGTCTGGCCCTGCACGAACTCCATCACCACGCAGAGGTGGCTACGCGGCCGCGTGCGGCTGCGCGGCTGCAGCACGTGCGCGCTGTGCACGCGTTGCGCGATCCACTCCTCCATCATGAAGCGGTCGAGATAGGCCTTTTCCTGTCCGAGATCGATCGACGGCGTCTTCAGCACCACGGTGTCGCCGTTGTCGAGATCGGTGGCCAGGTAGATGTGGCTGCGGTGGCTGGCGTGCAGCTCGCGTTCGATGCGGTAGCCGTCGAATTCGCTGCGCGCGTTCAGCAGCGGCGGCAACGGCAGGCCGGCCCGCAGGCGATGAGCCTCGCTCGCCTGGGGATCGGGCAGCGTGTCCACGCGCAGCAATTGCACGGTCAGGTCGTCTTGGCTGCCTTGCTGCAACGCCTGCGCCACGATGGCACGCGCCGCGCCGTCGAGGTCGGCGCCGTGTGCGCGCACGAGGTCGACCACCTGCGCGGCGTCGACGTGCTCGTGCACACCATCACTGGCCAGCATGAACAGGTCGCCGCATTCGACCGCCAGCGACAGCTGGTCGAGATCGAGGTGGGCCTGAAACCCGAGTGCGCGGCTGAGGTAACTCTGTCCGCCGGCGACACGCACGCGATGGTCCTCGGTCAGCTGCTCCAGCGTGCCGCCATGCGCGCGGTACACGCGGGTGTCGCCGGCATGGAATACGTGCGCGCTGCGGCCTTTGACCACCAGCACGCTCATCGCGCACACGTAGCCGCGGTCATGGTCGTGGCGATGCGGGCCGCGGTGGGTCTGCGCGTGCAACCACGAGTTGGTGGCCGTCAGCACGCGCTGCATCGAGCGCTTGACGCTCCAGCTGTCTGGCGTGCAGTAGTAGTCGTCGAGCGCACCCCGCACCGCGGCTTGCGCAGCGTGGTGGCTGACATCGCTGCTGCCGATGCCGTCGGCCAGCGCCAGCACAATGCCCTTGCTGCCGAGCGCCGGCTGTGCCGGCACGCAGGCGCCGTGGAAATCCTGGTTGATGGCCTTGCGTCCGCGTTCGCTCGCCTGGCCCAGGGTCACCCGTAGCGCCACGGGCAGCGCGACGGCGGCGGCGTGGGCAGTCATGGCGTGACGGTGCGCGTGCGGTGTTGAGGATGACGCGATCGCAGCCTCAGGCGGCGACCCGCCTTGCGCCGGTGCGCACATGCGTGGCATACAGCGTGAGGCCAACGAAGGTCAGGCCGCCGACCAGGTTGCCGACCACGGTGGGAAACTCGTTCCACAGGAAGTAGTCCATCCACGTGTACTTGCCGCCCAGCATCAGGCCCGAGGGGAACAGGAACATGTTGACGATGGAGTGCTCGAACCCCAAGTAGAAGAACACGAGGATCGGCATCCACATGGCGATGACCTTGCCCGACACGCTGGTCGACAACATGGCGCCGACGACGCCGGTGGAGACCATCCAGTTGCACATCACGCCGCGCACGAACAGCGTCAGCATGCCGGCCGCGCCGTGCGCCGCGTAGCCGACGGTGCGCGCCTCGCCGATGCTGCCGAGCTTCTGGCCCACCGCGTTGGGCGCCTCGGTGAAGCCGAAGGTGAAGGTGATGGCCATGAACACGGCCACTGTCAGCGCGCCGGCGAAGTTGCCGATGAACACGAGCCACCAGTTGCGCAGCACGCCGCCCCAGGTGCAGCCCGGCCGCTTGTCGAGCACCGCCAGCGGCGCGAGGGTGAACACACCGGTGAGCAGATCGAACCCCAGCAGGTACAGCATGCAAAAACCCACCGGGAACAGCAGCGCGCCGACCAGCGGGTTGCCGGTCTGCACGGTGATCGTGACCGCGAATCCGGCCGCCAGCGCCAGGATCGCGCCGGCCATGTAGGCGCGGATCACGGTGTCGCGGGTGGACATGAAGATCTTCGATTCACCGGAGTCGACCATCTTGGTCACGAATTCGCCGGGTACCAGGTAGGCCATTGCAGTTCCTTGTCGAGTGGTGGACTCAGTTCGATCGCAGTGAGGATTCAATGCTGGCGGCCGCAGTCTTCGAGAAAGCCGATCAGCTGTTCGCGCAGCTCGTAGTAGCGCGGGTGCTTGAGCAGCGCCTCGCGCGTGCGCGGCCGTGGCAGCGGCACGTCGAGCACGCGGCCGATCCTGGCGCGCGGGCCGTTGGTCATCATCACCACGCGGTCGGCCAACAGGATTGCCTCGTCAACGTCGTGTGTGACCATTACGGCGGTCACGCGGCTGCGCGCCCACACGTCCATCAGCACCTCTTGCAGGTCCCAGCGCGTCAGCGAATCGAGCATGCCGAACGGCTCGTCGAGCAGCAACAGCTTGGGGTTCAGCGCAAACGCGCGCGCGATGCCCACGCGCTGCTTCATGCCGTTGGACAACTCCGACGCGCGCTTGTCCATCGCCGCGCCGAGCCCGACGCGGCCGAGGTAGTACGCCGCGACGTTGTGGCGCTCGGCCTTCGACGCATGCGGAAACACTCGCTGCACGCCGAGCATCACGTTGTCGTACGCGCTCAGCCACGGCACCAGGCTCGGCGCCTGAAACACCAGGCCGCGGTCGGGGCCGGCGCCGGCCACCTCGCGGCCATCGAGCACGATCACCCCTTCGGTGATCTCGGTGAGGCCCGCCACCATCGACAGCACGGTGGACTTGCCACAACCGGAGTGGCCGATCACCGAGACGAACTCGCCACGCTCGAGCTTGAGGTCGAATCCGTCGACCACCGTCTGTGCGCCCTTGGGTGTCGGGTAGACCTTCACCACCTGCGAGAACTCGACGAAGCGCTCGTCGTGCGCGCGCGGCCCGTCGGGTACGCCGCCGGCTTCGATCCCCCGAGCGCCCGCTTCGATGGCCTCGGCGAGCGCCGCGTGGCGCAGGCGGAGCACGCTGGCCGCGGTGGGCAGCCGCAGTGCGCTCACGTCCTTGGGCACCAACGCCGGCAGTGGAATCACCTGCGCGCCGCGCCCCGCGTCGCGCTGATGCGCCAGTGCGAGCAAATGCGCCGTGATCTCGCCGCGCAGCGCCTGGAACCGCACGTTGTGGTTCATCTCGCGGCGGTCGCGCGGCCGCGGGATGTCGACCGCGAACGACGGCCCCAGCCGTGCGGAGGGGCCGGTCTGCAGCGCGATGATGCGATCGGCCACCATCAACGCCTCGTCGACGTCGTTGGTGATCATCAGCACCGTCTTCCTGTCCTCGCTCCAGATGCGCACGATCTCGTCTTGCAGCGTCGCTCGAGTAAGTGCGTCGAGCGCCGACAGCGGCTCGTCGAGCAGCAGCACATCGGGGTCGGTGGCCAGCGCGCGCGCCACCGCCACCCGCTGGCGCATGCCGCCGGACAACTGCGCCGGTTTCTTGTCGATCGCCGCCGACAGGCCGACCATCGCGACGTAGCGTTTCACCCGCTCGGCGCGCGCGGCGGCGCGGTCGCCGGCGAACACGCGGTCGACCGCCAGCGCGACGTTGTCGCGCACGCTCAACCACGGCATCAGCGAATAGCTCTGGAACACGATGCCGCGGTCGGGGCCGGGTGCGGTGATCTGCCGACCGTCCTTCAGCACCTCGCCGCGGTCGGGCTGCAGCAACCCGGCCAGCAGGCTGATCAGCGTGGTCTTGCCGCTGCCCGAAAAACCCACGATCGCGACGAACTCGCCGCGCTCGATGCGCAGATCGATGCCGCCCAGCACCTCGGTGCGCGCGGTGCCGCTGCCGTAGGACTTGTGCACGTCGCGCAGCTCGAGTGCGGCGGTCGCCGGTACCGAAGCCAGCGTATGGTCGTGTGTGCTGCCGCGCGCCACGGCGCGCGGCCTTGGCTGCAGCTCGATCGGATCCTTGAGCGCCGCGTTCATCGCCCGCTCCATCATTGGCGTGCCGCGAGGCTTTGCAGCATCGACATCAGGCGGTCGAGCGCGAAGCCGATCAGCCCGATCGTGAGCACCGCGACCATGATGCGAGACAGCGACTCGGAGCTGCCGTTCTGGAACTCGTCCCACACGAACTTGCCCAGGCCCGGGTTCTGCGCCAGCATCTCGGCGGCGATCAGCACCATCCAGCCGACGCCCAGCGACAGCCGCATGCCGGTGAAGATGAACGGCAGCGCCGACGGCAGGATGATCTTGCGCACCCGGGTGGCCAGCGGCAGTTGCAGCACGCGGCCGACGTTGACGAGGTCTTTGTCGACCGACGTCACGCCGACCGCAGTGTTGATCAGCGTGGTCCACAACGAGCACAGCGTGACGGTGATCGCCGAGATCAGGAACGACTTGTCGAACATCGGCTTGCCGCTGGTCACGTACAGCGCGCTGACGATCAGCGTGACGATCGGCAGCCACGCCAGCGGTGACACCGGGCGAAAGATCTGCACGATCGGGTTGATCGCCGCCTGCAGGATCTTCGATGAGCCCGCCAGGATGCCCAGCGGCACCGCAACCAGCGTGGCCAGCAGGAAGCCGGTGAACACGGTGAACAGGCTGGTGGCGATCTGGTCGATGTAGGTCGGCTTGCCGGTCCAGTCGAAGTGGCGCGGCTGGTAGCCCGGGTCCTCGGCCTGGCGTTGTTGGTTGCGCGCGTCCTGCCGCGCCAGGAACTCGGCGCGCTTGCTGCGCTCGGCCATGTGGTCGGCCCACAGCGCACGGGCTTGCTCGAGCACCTGCACCGGCCCGGGCACCGCGCCCAGGCTGGTCTGGATGCGCGGCGCCGCCAGCGCCCACAGCCCGAGAAACAGCGCCAGCGCGAGCGCGGGCACGGCCAGCGACAACAGCAGCGAGCACGCCAGTTGGCGCGGATCGCCGCCGATGCCGCCGAAAAGCCTGAGGACCTGTTCCATGCTGGTTCCTTGGTGCGCTGGTGCGTGGCGTTAGGCGGCGTCGTTGGCCTTCAGGCCGATCTTGAATTTGCCCAGGTAGTCGTTGGGCTTGCGGCCGTCGAACACGATGCCGTCGATGAAGCCGTCCTGCGCGCCCTTGAAGCCATCGGTCTTGATCGGAAAGTCGGCCTCCTTGGCCTTGCCTTCCGAGATCAGCGCCTTGGCCGCCGTCATGTAGATGTCGGGCCGGTAGACCTTGCGCGCGACGTCCATGTACCAGGCATCGGGCTTGCTCTCGCCGATCTGGCCCCAGCGGCGCATCTGCGTCAGGTACCAGACCGCGTCGCTGTAGAACGGATAGGTCGCGAAGTGACGGAAGAACACGTTGAAGTCGGGCAGCGGCCGCTTGTCGCCCTTCTCGTACTCGAAGGTGCCGGTCATGCTGTTGCCGATCACCGCCTCGTCGGCGCCGACGTAGTTGGGCTTGGCCAGCAGCTTCACGGCCTCGATGCGGTTGGCCATGCTGGCGTCGAGCCACATGCACGCGCGCATCAGCGCCTTCACCACCGCCACATGCGTGTTCGGGTTTTTGTCAGCCCAGGCCTTGGTGACGCCGAACACCTTCTCGGGGTTGTTCTTCCAGATCTCGAGGTCGGTGATCACCGGCACGCCGATACCCTTGAACACCGCCTGCTGGTTCCACGGCTCGCCGACGCAGTAGCCATTGATCGTGCCGGCCTCCATCGTCGCCGGCATCTGCGGCGGCGGCGTCACCGACAGCTGCACGTCGGCGTTCTTGGTGCCCGAGACATCACTGGCCGTGTAGTAGCCCGGATGCAAGCCGCCGGCGGCGAGCCAGTAGCGCAACTCGTAGTTGTGCGTCGACACCGGAAAGACCATGCCCATCTTGAAGGGCTTGCCTTGCGCCTTCCATTGATCGACCACCTTCTTCAGCGCATCGGCCTTGATCGGGTGCACGACCTTGCCGCCTTCGGTGGGCAGCAACGGCTTCATCGCCTTCCACACCTCGTTGGAGACGGTGACGCCGTTGCCGTTCAGGTCCATGCTGAATGCGGTGACGATGTCGGCCTTGGTGCCGAAGCCGATGGTCGCGCCCAAGGGCTGGCCGGCCAGCATGTGCGCGCCATCGAGCTGGCCGTCGATCACGCGATCGAGCAGCACCTTCCAGTTGGCTTGCGCTTCCAGCGTGACGTTGAGGCCTTCGTCCTCGAAGAAGTGCCTTTCGTAGGCCACCACCAGCGGCGCGCAATCGGTCAGCTTGATGAAGCCGAACTTGAGCACTTCCTTTTCAGGCAGCGGCTTCTTCTGGGCCCACGCGAGGCCGCCCAGCAAAGTGCCACCCATCCAGGCGCTGGCGACGCGAACGAAGCGCCGTCGTGTCGCGGATGTGGAATCGAATGTCTTGTTCACAGTGAGGCTCCAAATGCTGGCGCGCGACTGCCGAAGCGCAGCTGGCATCGATCGATGGGGTTGCGGCTGAACTGAAACGGAGGCGCCCGCGGTCTTGTCGCCAGGCGGCGGGCCGTGTCTCGCGCCTTCGTGCGTGACGAAGGCCGTGCCCGGGGTGGCAGCCTCACTGCAGCGATGCGTCGTTGCACCGCTGCCCTTATCCAAGCAAACCCTGTGCCCGTCGCCGACGCGGCCCGCGATCGCGGGGATGCGACCGCTCCGTGGCTTGGCCTGCGGCGTGCATGCGATATGCGCATGTCGCTCGTGCCGACCCCATTGAATCTGCTTGTCGTGGCCGCCACCGAGGCCGAGCGCAGCGAGCTGTCGGCCGACGTGGCGGCGGCCGGCCTGACCCCGATCGGGGCCTGCGAGTGCAGCGCCTTGGTGCGTGCGATCCCCGAATTGGAGCCCGACGCGGTGTTGCTGCGCGTCGCGCAACCCGATGCGATGTTGTTCGAGCTGCTGGGCGCGTGGCTGCCGCAGGCGCCGTGCCCGCTGGCGGCGTTCGTCGAACGCAGCAATGCCGAGCAGACCGCGCGTGCGGTGCAACTCGGCGTGCCGGCCTGGGTGGTCGGGCGCTACGCACCGCAGCGTGTCGCTGCTGTCGTGCAACTCGCGCAGGCGCGCTGGCAACACGAGGCCGGCCTGCGCGCGCAGCTCGACAGCGTGCGGCGCCAGCTCGATGAGCGCAAGTGGGTCGAGCGCGCCAAGGGTGTGCTGATGGCAGCGCGCGAGATCGACGAGGACGAGGCGTACCGCTTGTTGCGCAGCGCTGCGATGCAGCGCCAGGCTCGCATGGGCGATGTGTCGCGCACGGTGATCGACGGCTCGAACTGGGCCGAGGCCGTCAACCGTGCGGGGCAGTTGCGCATGCTGTCGCAGCGACTGGTTCGCACATTCGCGCAGCGTCTGGCCAAGGTGGGCGTGCGCCGCGCCGCCGAGCTGCAGGACGAATCGCTGCAGCGCGCGCGCGAGAACATCGCGCGCCTGGAGGTGCTGGTGCCCGCGGCCCTGCACCACCCGGCCTTGACGTCGGTGGTCGAGGCCTGGCGCTCGCTGCAGTCGGTGATCGAAGGGCGCCTGCACGAAGAGGCCGTGTTGCAGGCCAACGCGTGCGCCGAGGCGCTGCTCGATACCGCCGAACGCCTGACGCGCGCGCTCGAGGTCGCGGGCGGCCGCCGCGTCCTGCACGTGGTCAATCTGTCGGGGCGGCAGCGCATGCTCGCGCAACGCGTCGCCAAGGAGGCGATCCTATCGGTGGCCTACGACGCGGCACCCTCGGCGCAGCTCACCGCCGCTGTCCGCGAGTTCGAAGCAGCGCTCGGCGAGCTGGAACAGGCGCCACTGAGCTCCGAGCTGATTCGCTCCAACCTGACCGCAGCGCGCGACGAGTGGATGCGCATGATGCGCAGCGTCGCAGCCAATAGGCCCGGCGCCGATCGGGCTGCCTGCGCGGTGGCCGGCGACACACTGGTTCAGATCTTCGACCGGCTCACCGAGGTCTACCAGCGCAGCCTGGAAGCGCTGATGGGATGACGCGGCCGCCGTGCCGCGCCGAGTCCACCGTCTAAAGCGTCAGCTTGCCCGCGAACACTACCGGGCCGGTGGGCGCGCCCGTGGGCGAACCACCCGGCGGCTCGACGCTCACCGCCAACGCCGAGGTATTGGCCGACTCGAGCACGCGCTGCGGCAGCTTGTCGCGCGGGATCACCGTCGCGCCGTTGCTCGAGATTAAGCCGAGCGAGCGCGGCGCGCCCTGAGGCGGCACCGCCCACAGTTCGAGCACGCGATCGTTTTGCAATGCCACCGGCGTCAGCGGTCGTGTCACCAGCGCGCGGCCATCGGCCGAGAAGCTGGCGACGAACGAAGCACCGGCCGGCTGTGCGGGATCGCCCGTGCCCTGCAACACCACGACGATCGGCGGCGCCTGCACCGCAGGCGTCACCAGCAACACCGCGAGCGCGAGCGCCGCCACGCTGGCCGCGCCGGAGGCGGCGCGCCAGAATCCGAGGCGCTGCCACCACGGCGGCAGCGCGGCAGCGGCAGCCAATTGCGGCCACAGCGTGCGCTCGACGCCTTGCCACACCCGCAGCGGCGGCGTCTGCGGCGCCAACACCGCGGTCAACGGCATCAGGCGGTCTTGCCAGCGACGCACGGCGGCACGCAAGGCGGCATGCGCGCCCAGCAACGCCTCGAAGCGATGGCGCGCACGACCCCGCAGCGTGCCGGCCACGTATTGAGCCGCGAGGGCGTCGGCCAACTCTGGTTTGGCGTAGTCCATGTCAGGCTCCCACCGTGTCGCGTTGCGCGGCACGTTCGAGACATTCCTTGAGCGACAGCAGCGCGCGGCGCACCCAGCTCTTCACCGTGCCGAGCGGCTGATGCAGATGCGCCGCCACCTCGGCATGCGAAAGGCCGTCGAAGAAAGCGAGCGCCACGCTCTGCCGCTGCGGCGCCGTCAGACCTTTCATGCAGGCGTCCAGGCGCCGCGCATCACCGGCTTGCGACAGCAGGTCGGCCGGGCCCGGGCCTTCATCGGCCAACTGCTGGTCCAGATCGGGCCGGTCGTCGTCATCGTCTTCACGGTGCACGCTTTGCGTCACCGGCTGCGCCTGCGCGCGGCGCAGGCTGTCGATCGCCTTGTTGCGCGCCACGCTGGTGAGCCACGTCATCGGCTGCGACTGCGCGGCGTCGAAGCTGCCCACCGAGCGCCAAACGTTGACGTAGACCTCCTGCAACAGGTCTTCGGCGAGCGCGCGGTCGCGCTGGATGCGCAGCACCACGGCGAACAGGTGGCCGCTGGTCTGGTCGTACAGGCGCGCGAAGGCCGCGCGGTCGCCCAGCGCCGAGCGCGACATCAATTGCGCCAGCTCGTGGCTGCGCGCCGCCCAGGTGCTGCGCTCGGTGTTCATGGCGGCCATGCCCTCCCCGAAAAGCCCACTGCCTACAATGCGCGCCGATGACAGGCACACAGGAATACATTCTCACGCTGTCGTGCCCCGACGCCACCGGCATCGTGCATGCGGTCTCCGGCTTGTTGTATCAAGCCGGCTGCAACATCGTCGAGTCGCAACAGTTCGGTGACGTGGCAGACGATGACGCCACCGGGCGCTTCTTCATGCGGGTGCAGTTCACGGCGCCACCGCAGCTGGCCGACCCGGCCACGCTGAGGGCGCTGTTCGGCCATGTGCGCAAGCAATTCGACATGGCGCTGCACTTCCACGCGCGCGACGCGCGGCCACGCGTGATGCTGATGGTCAGCCAGCACGGGCATTGTCTGAACGACCTGCTGTTTCGCACGCGCAGCGGACAACTGCCGATCGACGTGCCGTGCGTGGTGTCCAACCACACCACGCACGCCGAGCTGGTGCGCGGCTACGGCATCGCGTTCCACCACCTGCCGCTGGCCCCCGGCGCTGACGCGCAGGCCAAGCAGGCGCAGGAGGCGCGCGTGCTGCAGCTGATGAGCCACGAACGCATCGACCTCGTGGTGCTGGCGCGCTACATGCAGATCCTGTCGCCCGCGCTGTGCAGCGAGCTGGCCGGTCGCTCGATCAACATCCACCACAGCTTCCTGCCCAGCTTCAAGGGTGCGCGGCCGTATGCCCAGGCGCACGCGCGCGGCGTCAAGCTGATCGGCGCCACCGCGCACTACGTGACGGCCGACTTGGACGAAGGCCCGATCATCGAGCAGGACGTGGCGCGCGTGGACCACAGCGATTCGATCGACGAGATGACCGCGGCCGGCCGCGACGTCGAATGCCTGGTGCTGGCGCGCGCGGTGCGCTGGCATACCGAACACCGCGTGCTGCTCAACGGCCACAAGACCGTGGTCTTTCGCTGACATGACCCACCCCCGAAGCGGCCAAGCGGCCGCCACCCCCTCCAGGGGGCAACACCAGCGGACCGGCAGAGCCGGATCCGCGGTGTTCGCCTGGGGGCGGGCGTCCATCGTCTGAGCGTGGTCATGGCCGGACCGCCTTCGAAGATCGCTCACCTGCTGGCCACGCCCGACGACGTGGAGACGCAGTTCTACGAGGCGCTGCGCGACGCCGACATCGACAAGCTGATGGCCGTGTGGTCGGACGACGATGACATCGTCTGCGTGCATCCGGGCGGGCCGCGCGCGGTGGGCGCGCGAGCGATCCGCGCCTCGTTCGAGGCGATTTTCGAGCGCGGCGGCATCCCGGTGCAGCCCGAGCAGGTGCACCGCACGCACTCGCTCGAGGTCGCCGTGCACAGCGTCGTCGAGACGGTTGCCATTCGCAGCGCCGAGGGCACCCAGCAGGCCCACGTGGTGGCCACCAACGTCTACCTGAAAACCGCGTTGGGCTGGCGGCTGGTCGCGCACCACGCGAGCCCCGTCAGCGCGGTCGAACCCCGTGAGCCCGTCGATGCGCCGACGACGTTGCATTGATGGTGATCGGCATTGCCACATCGCGTGCGGCCGATCTGACCAGCTGGCGCGCACCGCGCTGGCTGCCCGGCGGCAACGCACAGACCATCTGGCCCGCGCTGTGTTCACGCTGGCCGCCCGATGCGCCATGGCGGCGTGAACGCTGGGACACGCCCGACGGCGACTTCGTCGATGTCGATTGGCTCGATGGCAGCGCTGCGCAGGCGCCGTTGCTGGTGCTGTTGCACGGCCTGGAGAGCTCTTCGCGCAGTCACTACGCGCTGGCGTTTGCGCATGGCGCGCAGCGCGCGGGCTGGCGCGTCGCAGTGCCGCACTGGCGCGGCTGCTCGGGCCAATTGAACCTCGCCCCGCGGGCCTATCACTCGGGCGACTTCGAAGAGGTGGCGTGGCTGCTGCAGCGGCTGCGTCAGCACGCCAGCGCACCGCTGCACGTGGTGGGCGTGTCGCTCGGCGGCAATGCGCTGCTGCGCTGGGCCGCCGAGGCGGGCGACAGTGCAAGCGCGCTGGTGAGCACGCTCGCAGCGGTGAGCGCCCCGCTGGACCTGGCCGCAGGCGGCCGCGCGATCGACAGCGGCTTCAACCGGCTGGTCTACGCGCGCATGTTCCTGCGCACCATGAAGCCGAAAGCGCTCGCCAAGCTGGCGCAACACCCGGGCCTGTTCGATCGCGAGCGGCTGCTGGCAGCGCGCACCCTGTACGAGTTCGACAACGTGTTCACCGCACCGCTGCACGGCTTTCGCGACACCGACGACTACTGGGCGCGCGCCTCGGCCAAGCCGCACCTGGCGCGCATCCGCGTGCCGACGCTGGCGCTCAATGCTCGCAATGATCCGTTCGTGCCGGCGTCGAGCCTGCCGCGGCCCGACGCGGTGGGCGCACACGTCACCTTGTGGCAGCCCGAGCATGGCGGCCACGTCGGCTTTCCCGGTGGCGCCTTCCCGGGCCACCTGATGACCCTGCCCGATGCGGTGATGGGCTGGATACGCGCGCCCGAACCGTTGACCCCCACGCTCACTTCGTTCGCTGCCCCCCGAGGGGGCCCCGTCGGCTAGTGGCGGCACGTCGCCGACTGGGCTAAGGTCGCCGCCGTGGACGAGATCGTCAAGGCGGCGCTGAAGAAGTGGCCCACGGTGCCGCATTGCTACGGCTGGCTGGCGCTTGATGCGCGCGGCCAGTGGTTCATGCGCGACGAGCGCATCCAGCGCGCCGGGCCGTTCCCGCAGGTCAAGGGCAGTGTGATCCGGCACGACAAGCTGCTGGAGTTCATCCACCGCAACTACGAATGCGATGCGCAAGGTTGCTGGTTCTTCCAGAACGGCCCGCAGCGCGTGTATGTCGAGCTCGAGGCGGCGCCGCTGGTGTGGCGCGTGAGCTGGCTCGGTGACGCGCTGCGCGTGCAGGCGCACACCGGCGAGGACGCCACCGTGCAATCGGCCTGGCTCGACGAGCGCGGGCGCTTGTTCCTGCAGGCCGACCGCGGCTTGGGGCTGGTGCACAGCCAGGACATGCTCGACGCATCGCGTGCGATCGAGCAGGGCCTGTGGTCGCCGCAGAGCCTGGCGTTCGACGCGATGCCCGCGCGCTTCGGCTACGTGCTCAAGCCCGAACCGGCGAGCCCGCAGCGGCACTGAGCTGCCGCCTGTCCACCTCAACC
>JBIODO010000079.1:0-12837 GCA_044445225.1 Burkholderiales bacterium | reverse complement strand
TCGTCGAAGCTGTCGGCCAGGAACGGCAAGCCGTCGGCTCCGTAGATCTGCCACTCGTTCTGGAAGTTGGCCAGCAGGATCTCCCCGATCTGCGCCTGGCCACCTTGCACCGCGCGTTTGATCTCGGGTGCCTTGAACAACGACGCGTTGGCATGCACCGTGATCTTGAGCTTGCCGCCGGTGGCCTTGTCGACGTCGTTGGCAAACTGCACCAGATTCTCGGTGTGGTAGTTGCTCGCCGCGTAGGCGGCGGGCAAGTCCCACTTGGTTTGCGCGGCGGCGATCACCGGCAGCGCGAGCGCGAGCAGCATGAGGGGTCGTTTGATCGACATCGGCACTCCTTGGATGGGCAAGAGTCGTTGGCGTGAACGGTTGGCTGAGGCGGTCGCAGCCGCGGCTGCAAGCATGGCCCGTGCCATCGCGCTCACGGATGCGGACTTGCCCGGGGCGGACCGCACAAACCGCTTACAGTCTGGGAATCGAGGCTGATGGCTGCCGACCTGCCCGGCTGCATGGCAAGACGCTCGCTGAGATGGCGCCATTTCTTGGAGTGCTGATGCTCGATACACGCTTCCCGCGCGTGGTGGGCGACATCGGCAACCCGGCGAGCTTTGCGATTCCGGTGCGGCATCGCATCGTGGCGGGCGCTTCGCCGCAGCGTGTGGTGCGCGAGGGCGATCCGTCGTTGCTCGCGCCGTTCCTCGATGCGGCGCGCGCGCTGGTGGCTGAAGGCGCCGCCGCCATCACCACGAGTTGCGGCTTTCTGGTCGAGTTCCAGGCGGCGCTGCAAGCCGGGGTGCCGGTGCCGGTGTGGACTTCGAGCCTGCTCAAGCTGCCGGAGCTGAGCGCGCCGGGCGTCATCACCGTCGATGCGCTGTCACTGGGCGCGCGCCATTTGCGCGCCGCGGGGGCCGATGCCACGGTGCCGGTGGTGGGTCTGGCCGCCGACTGTCACCTTCAGCGGGCCTTGCTCGACGACGAGCCGGCCATCGACGCTGGCCGCGCCCAGGCCGATGTGGTCGACGCCGCTCAGCGCCTGGTGGCACGCTGGCCCACGGTGCGAGAGATCGTGTTCGAATGCACCAACATGCCGCCCTATGCCAAAGCGGTGGCGCGTGCCACGCGGCGCCCGGTCCACCACATCATCAGCCTGCTGCACGAGCGGTGGCGGGCCCTGGAAGCCAACGCATGAACGGTTTGCCACGCTGGCAGTTCTGGATCGATCGCGGCGGCACCTTCACCGACATCGTGGGGCGTGCCCCCGACCGTTCGCTGCGCACGCTCAAGCTGCTGTCGGACAACCCAGAGCAGTATCGCGATGCCGCGGTCGAAGGCATGCGCCGTCTGTTGGGCCTGCAGGCCTGTGAGCCGATCTCGGCCGCGCAGGTCGACTGCGTGAAGATGGGCACCACGGTGGCCACCAACGCGCTGCTCGAGCGCAAGGGCGACCGCACGGTGCTGGTGACCACGCGCGGCTTTCGCGATGCGCTGCGCATCGCCTATCAAAACCGGCCGCGCCTGTTCGATCGCCACATCGTGCTGCCCGAGTTGTTGTACGAGCGTGTCATCGAAGCCGAAGAGCGCGTCGGTGCGCAGGGCGAGGTGGTGCAGGCGCTGCAGGCCGACACGCTGCGTGTGCACTTGCAGGCCGCCTTCGACGCCGGCATCCGCGCCTGCGCGATCGTCTTCATGCACGGCTACCGCTTCACCGCGCACGAGCAGGCGGCAGCCGCGCTGGCGCGTGCCATCGGTTTCACGCAGGTCAGCGTGTCGCACGAGGTGAGCCCGCTGATGAAGCTGGTGTCGCGCGGCGACACCACGGTGGTCGACGCGTACCTGTCGCCGATCCTGCGCCGCTATGTCGACCAGGTGGCCGCGCAGATGCCCGGCGTGCGCTTGTTCTTCATGCAATCGAGCGGTGGGCTCACGGAGGCCCATCACTTCCAGGGCAAGGATGCGATCCTGTCGGGCCCGGCGGGCGGCATCGTCGGCATGGTGCGCACGGCGGTGGCCGGTGGGCACCAACGAGTGATCGGCTTCGACATGGGCGGCACCAGCACCGACGTCAGCCACTATGCGGGCGAGTTGGAGCGCGCGTTCGAAACGCAGGTGGCCGGCGTGCGCATGCGCGCGCCGATGATGAGCATCCACACGGTGGCCGCCGGCGGCGGCTCGATCCTGCAGTTCGACGGCGCGCGGCTGCGCGTCGGCCCCGAAAGTGCGGGCGCCATCCCGGGGCCGGCGAGCTATCGCCGCGGCGGGCCATTGGCGGTGACGGACGCTAACGTGATGCTCGGCCGCATCCAGAGCGCGCACTTTCCCAGGGTGTTCGGGCCGCGCGCCGACGAGCCGCTCGACAGCGCGGGCGTGATCGCCAGGTTCGAGGCGATGGCCGCCGACGTCAAGCGCAGCACCGGGCGCGACGCGACACCCGAATCTCTGGCAGCCGGCTTCGTGCAGATCGCGGTGCAGAACATGGCCAACGCCATCAAGCGCATCTCGGTGGCCCGCGGCTACGACGTCACGCAGTACACGTTGCAGTGTTTCGGCGGTGCCGGCGGGCAACATGCCTGCGCGGTGGCCGTTGCCTTGGGCATGACGCGCGTGTTCGTGCATCCGCTGGCCGGCGTGCTGTCGGCCTACGGCATGGGTCTGGCCGACCAGATCGCCATGCGCGAGGGGTCGGTTGAACAGCCGCTCGACGCCGCTGGTCTGGCGGCGGCGCAGACCCGCCTGCGCGAGCTCGGCGGCGCGGCGCGCAACGAGCTGCTCTCGCAAGGCGTGACCACGATCGAGCTGCGCGAGCGCATCCACGTGCGCTACCAAGGCACCGACACCGCGCTGGTGGTCGCCCTCGGTGCCATCGACGCCGTGCGTGCCGCGTTCGAGGCGGCGTATCGCCAGCGTTTTGCGTTCCTGATGCCCGATCGGAGCCTGGTGATCGAGGCGGTGTCGGTGGAGGCCGTGGGGCCCGGCGAGCGCTTCGACGATGCGCGCAGCTTGACGAGCGATGCGGCGGCGCAGCGGCCGCAGGCGCATGCGACGGTGCGCATCTTCTTCGATGGCTGGCGCGAGGCGGGCTTGCATCTGCGCGAGTCGCTGCAAGCGGGCGCGACCATCGCAGGCCCCGCGATCATCGCCGAGGCCAACGCCACCACCGTGGTCGAGCCGGGCTGGCAGGCGCTGCTCACACCAGCCGGCCCGCTGGAGCTCACGCGCGTGGCTGCGCGCAGCACGCAGCACGCGATCGGTACGCAAGCCGACCCGGTGATGCTCGAGGTGTTCAACAACCTGTTCATGAACATCGCCGAGCAGATGGGCCTGCGGCTGCAGAACACCGCCTACTCGGTCAACATCAAGGAGCGGCTCGACTTTTCGTGCGCGCTGTTCGATGCGCTGGGCCAGCTGATCGCCAATGCGCCGCACATGCCGGTGCACCTGGGCTCGATGAGCGAGAGCATCAAGACGGTGATCGCGCGCAACCCGCAGATGCGCGAGGGCGATGTCTATGTGCTCAACGATCCGTACCACGGCGGCACGCACTTGCCCGACGTGACCGTGGTGACGCCGGTGTATCTGGCCAGCGGTGATGTCAGGCCGAGCTTCTACGTCGCGTCGCGCGGCCACCATGCCGACATCGGTGGTTCGACACCGGGCTCGATGCCGCCGTTCTCGAAGACCATCGACGAGGAGGGCGTGCTGTTCGACAACTTCCTGCTGGTGCGCGACGGCCGCCTGCGCGAGAGCGAGCTGCGCGCGCAGCTGAACACCACGCGCTGGCCGGCCCGCAACCCCGACCAGACCATCGCCGACCTGCGCGCACAGATCGCGGCCAACGAGAAAGGCGTGCAGGAATTGCGTTCGATGGTCGCGCAGTTCGGCCGCGACACGGTGGCGGCCTACATGCGTCACGTGCAGGACAACGCCGAAGAATCGGTGCGTCGCGTCATCACCGCGCTGAAGAACGGGCGCTTCGAACTGCCACTCGACAACGGCGCGACGATCCGCGTGGAGGTCACCGTGCATGCGCAGCAGCGCGAGGCGACGATCGATTTCACCGGCACCAGTGCGCAGCTGTCCAACAACTTCAATGCGCCCAAGGCGGTGACGATGGCCGCGGTGCTGTACGTGTTCCGCACCCTGGTGGACGACGACATCCCGCTGAACGCCGGTTGCCTGAAGCCGCTGCAAGTGATCGTGCCCGAGGGCTGCATGCTGAATCCACAGCCGCCTGCGGCGGTGGTGGCCGGCAACGTCGAGACCTCGCAGTGCGTGACCAACGCGCTGTTCGGCGCCCTCGGCGTGATGGCGGCCAGCCAGTGCACGATGAACAACTTCACCTTCGGCAACGACACCTACCAGTACTACGAGACGATCTCGGGCGGCTCGGGCGCGGGGCCGGATTTCGACGGCGCCAGCGTCGTGCAGACCCACATGACCAACTCGCGCCTCACCGACCCCGAGGTGCTGGAGTTCCGTTTTCCGGTGCGGCTGGACAGCTATGCGATCCGCGCGGGTTCCGGCGGTGCAGGGCGGCATCGCGGCGGCGACGGCAGCGTGCGCCGCGTGCGCTTCCTCGAGGCGATGACTGCGTCGATCCTGAGCAACGGGCGCCGCGTGCCGGCCTTCGGCCTGGCTGCAGGCCAGCCGGGCGCGCTGGGGGTCAACAGAGTCGAACGACGCGATGGGACGGTCGAAATCCTGCAGCACATCGGCTCTGCCGAGATGCAGCCGGGTGACGTATTCGTGATCGAAACGCCAGGCGGAGGCGGCTACGGGCCCGCGTTGCCGCCGCGGTCGTCGTCGTCGCCGTAGCTGCGCCAGCGTTGCATCGCCTGGCGCATCCACTGCGCCTGCTCGCGGAACTTGCGGCAGGTGTCGCAGATGCGCCAGTGCATCTGCAGCGCCAGGGTCTCCGTGGGCGTGAGTTCGCGGTCCTCGCCTTCGAGCACGAGGCGCGTCACTTCGCGGCAACTGCGTTTGAGATCCATCAGCCCTCAGGCCACCGGTCGCCCGGCGAACCAGCCTTGCTGCAGGCAGTCGCGCAAACGCAATCGTGCCCTGTGCAGCAGCACCCACAGGTTCGTCGACGTGATCGAGAGTTCCTTACAGATCTCGTCGCTGCCGAGCTCCAGCCACTCGCGCATCATGAACACGCGGCCCTGCGTCGCAGGCAGATGCTCCATGCAGACCTCGAGCACCTCGAAGAACTGCCGTTGGTTCAGGCTCTGCTCGGGGCCGCCCCAGTCCTGCGGCGCCTCGCGCCAGTGGCCATCGGCCTTGAACAGCAACTCGTCGACGTCGGTCTCGTCGTCGTCGCTCAGGATCGTGCACTCGCGGCTGTGGCGGCGCAGCTGGTCGATCACCTTGTGCTTCAGGATGCCCACCAGCCAGGTCTTCAACCGCGACTGGCCGGCAAACGATTGCGGCTTTTCCAGCGCGGCCAGCATCGCCTCCGAGACGGCGTCTTCGGCCCAGGCGTCGTTGCGCAATTGCGATCGCGCGTAACGCAGCAGTTGTGGGCGCAGGGCCTCGACCTGGCTGGCAAACTCGATCATGCTTGGGCGTGGCTGTCGGTGCCGGCCCGAGTGTAAGGAATCAGACTACGGCCCGACAGACAGCCCGGCAACGGCGTGCGTCTGCAACACCCCACACGAACCCACTCAAGGAGCAACCCATGAACCAACGTCTGATCGTCTCTTCCGCCCTGGCTTCGGTGCTGGCGCTTGGCCTGGTGGGCCAGGCCGCTGCGCAAGCCAAGGAAAAGGAAAAGTGCTTCGGCATCGCCAAGGCGGGCCAGAACGACTGCGCCAACCTGTCGGGCAGCCACTCGTGCGCCGGGCAGAACAAGGTCGACAACGACCCGGGCGAATGGAAGTACGTGGCCAAGGGCACCTGCAAGGCCATGAAGGGCATGACCGAGACCGAAGCCGACAAGGTCAAGAAGTAAGCCCGCCGTCGCGAGAGTACGCACCATGACGAGCGTGGGCATCGGATGGCGGCAGCCGCACTACGGCGAGCTGCTCGAACGCCGGCCTGCGCTCGGCTTCGTCGAAGTGCATTCGGAGAATTTCTTCGGCGACGGCGGCGCGGCGTTGGCGGTGCTCGAGCGCGGCCGCGAGCACTATGCGGTCAGCCTGCATGGTGTCGGGCTGGCGCTGGGTTCGGCCACCGGCCTGGATCCCTGGCATCTCGATCGGCTGGCGGCACTGGTGCAGCGCATCGACCCGGTGCGGGTGAGCGACCATGCCTCGTTCGCACGCGCGCCGCTGCAACTCGGGCAAGCACCGGTGCACGGCGCCGACCTGCTGCCGATCGCTTTCACGTCGGCGTCGCTCGACATCATGGTGCACAACGTCGAGCAGGTGCAGCAGCGGTTGCGCCGGCCCATCGCGGTGGAGAATCTGTCTGCCTACTTGCGCTGGGCCGATGACTCGCTCGACGAGGCGCAGTTTTTCAACGAGCTGGCGCGCCGCAGCGGCTGCGCGCTGCTGCTCGATCTGAACAACCTGGTGGTCAATGCCATCAACCGCGGCGACGAGCCGGTGGCCGCCGCGTGCCGGTTCGTCGATGCGATCGACGCGCGGCATGTCGCTGAAATCCACCTGGCCGGCTTCGATGCGCGTGGTCCGGTGGTGATCGACGACCATGGCAGCCGTGTGCACGAGCCGGTGTGGCAGGTGTTCGGCCATGCGGCGGCGCGCCTGGGCCCCAAGCCGACGCTGATCGAGTGGGACACCGACATCCCGGCGCTCGACGTGCTGCTGACCGAGGCGCGTCACGCGTCGTCGCTGATGCAGCCGGTGCCGGCGCAGCAGGCGGCATGAACGACGCCCACGCCATGCAGCGCGAGCTGGTGCGCCAACAGCAGATGCTGCGCACGCTGTGGCGCCGTGCCCCCGATGCGTCGCTGGCGTCGTGGCTGCGCGAAGCGGGCGCGCGTGCAGGGCAGGGCCTCGACGCCTATCGAGGCAACGCCCTGGCCATTGCCGAGCGCACGTTGGCTGCGGCGTTTCCCACCGTGCAACAACTGATGGGCCAACAATCCTTTGCGCAACTGTCGCGCGTGTTCTGGCACCGCCAGCCACCGCGCTGTGGCGATCTCGCGCGCTATGGCGATGCGTTGCCGGGCTGGATTGCCGAGGACACGCAGCTGGCGTCGGAGCCTTACTTGTCCGACGTGGCGCGCGTCGACTGGGCAGTGCACACGATCGAGCACGCCGCCGATGTGCCCGCTGCGCCGGAAGGCCTGGCGCTGCTGGCGCAACGCGATCCGTCGCAGCTGATGCTGTGCCTGCGGCCTGCGCTGACCTGGGTCGCGTCACGCTGGCCGGTGGTGACGATCTGGCAGGCCCATCGCAGCGACCAAGCCGATCGCTTTGCGCCGGTGCGGCAGGCGTTCGCGAACCAGGTGTCCGAAACCGCGCTGGTGGCGCGGCCGCAGTGGCGTGCCGAGGTGTGTGCCATCGATGACGCCACGGTGCGATTCATGGCTGCATTGGAGAGCGGCGCCACGCTGGCAGCCGCGCTCGGTGCAGCGGGTGCCAGCTTCGAGTTCGAACCCTGGCTGCACGATGCCGTGCGCCAGCAATGGCTGCAGGCGGTGGTGCCGGCGGTCGACACGCCGTCGAGAGGGATGCGATGATTTCGCTGTCTCAAAACATGGTCAATCAAGCCGAACGGGCGGTGCGCGCATTGGAGGGGCTGCAGCCGGTGGCGCAACTGGCGGCGCGCCTGTACGTGGCCAAGGTGTTCCTGCTGTCGGGGCTGACCAAGGTGCGCGATTGGGACACCACGCTGGCGCTGTTCATGGACGAATACCACGTGCCGCTGCTGCCGCCCGAGCTGGCGGCGTGGCTGGGCACCGGCGCCGAATTGGCGTTGCCGATCCTGCTGGTGATCGGGTTCGGTGGCCGCGTGGCGGCGCTCGGCTTGCTCGTGCTCAATGGGGTGGCGGTGCTGAGCCTCGGCGACGTCGCCGAAGCGGCGCTGCAGCAGCACGTCTTTTGGGGCAGCTTGCTGACCGCCCTGGTGTTGTGGGGGCCCGGCCGTTTTTCTATCGACGCCTGGCGCTGGCAGCGCGCGCGAGGAGCATGCTCGACCGCACGCTGATCCGTTGGCTGCGGCCCGGCCTCGAGCGCGGCGCACGCGTGCTGCACACCTGGGGCGTGCGCGCCGATCAGGTGACCTGGCTCGGTTTTGCGGTGGGTGGCGCAGCCGCTGCGGCCATTGCCATCGAGGCGTACTGGGCAGGCCTCGCACTGATGATGGCCAGCCGCCTGTGCGACGGCCTCGACGGCGCGCTCGCGCGCTTGACGCAACCCACCGACCGCGGTGCGTTCCTCGACATCGCGCTGGACTTTCTGTTCTACGCCAGCGTGCCGTTGGCGTTTGCGATCGCCAGCCCCGCCGACCGCGCGCTGCCGGCGGCCACGCTGCTGGCCGCATTCGTCGGCGCCAGCTCGAGTTTTCTGGCCTTCGCGGTGTTCGCCGAGCGGCGCAACTTGACCAGCTGCGACTACCCGCGCAAGGGCATCTTCTACCTCGGCGGCCTCACCGAGGCCAGCGAGACGCTGATCTGCTTCGTGCTCATGTGCGTGTGGCCGCAGCACTATGCATGGTGGGCCTACGGCTTCGCGTCGATGTGCGTCATGACCATCGTCACCCGGCTCGCAGCAGGGTGGCGCGTTTTCGGTGACCTCGGGAGTCCGCAGCCATGAACAAGAACAAGCTCGCGCTGGTGGTCGTGCTGCTGGCGCTGATCGCTGCCTTCTTCGTGTTCGACCTCGGACGCTTCTTCAGTCTCGCGTACTTGAAGTCGAGCCAGGCCGAGTTCGCGGCGCTGTACGGCAACCATCCGGCCACTGTGATCGGCGTGTTCCTCGCGATCTACGTCGCGGTGACGGCGCTGTCGTTTCCCGGCGCCACGGTGATGACGTTGGCCGCCGGCGCGATCTTCGGCCTGCTGGCGGGCACGGTCATCGTGTCGTTCGCCTCCAGCATCGGCGCGACGCTGGCCTTCCTGGCTGCACGTTTTGTGTTGCGCGACAGCGTGCAGTCGCGGTTCGGTGCGCGGCTGGCCGAGATCGACAAGGGAGTGGCCAAGGAGGGCGCGTTCTACCTGTTCACGCTGCGGCTGGTGCCGCTGGTGCCGTTCTTCGTGATCAACCTGCTGATGGGGTTGACCAAGATGAAGACCGCCACCTTCTACTGGGTGAGCCAGCTGGGCATGCTGGCCGGCACGCTGGTGTACGTCAACGCGGGCACGCAGCTGGCCAGGATCGACTCGCTCAAGGGCATCCTGTCGCCTGGGTTGATCGGCTCGTTCGTGCTGCTGGGTGTGTTCCCGATCATCGCCAAGAAGATCGTCGATGCGATCCAGGCGCGCCGTGTCTACGCGCGCTGGCGCGATCGCAAGCCGAAGCACTACGACCGCAACCTGATCGTCATCGGTGCCGGCGCGGCGGGTCTCGTCAGCAGCTATATCGCGGCGGCGGTGAAGGCCAGGGTGACGCTGGTCGAAGGCCACAAGATGGGTGGTGACTGCCTGAACTACGGCTGCGTGCCGAGCAAGGCGCTGATCAAGACCGCCAAGCTGATGCACCAGATGCGCCACAGCGCCACCTATGGCATCGCAACCGCGCAGGCCGGCATGTCGTTCGCCGACGTGATGCAGCGTGTGCAGCGCGTGGTGACGGCGATCGAGCCGCACGACTCGGTCGAGCGCTACAGCGGCCTGGGTGTCGATGTCGTGCTCGGCCAGGCCAGGATCGTCGACCCGTGGCACGTGCAGATCACCAAGAGCGACAGCAGCGAGGTGACGCTGTCGACACGCGCCATCGTGGTGGCCACCGGCGCGGCGCCGTTCGTGCCGCCACTGCCCGGCCTCGCCGAGGCGGGTGTGCTGACCAGCGACACGTTGTGGGAACTGCGCGAGCAGCCCCAGCGGCTGGTCGTGCTCGGTGGCGGGCCGGTCGGTTGCGAACTCGCGCAGGCCTTTGCGCGGCTAGGCTCGCAGGTCACTCAAATCGAAATGCTCGATCGCATCATGGTGCGCGAGGACACCGAGGTGTCGGCCTACGCGAAGCGCGCGCTCGAAGCCGACGGCGTGGCTGTGCTGACCAGCCACAAGGCGCTGCGCTGCGAGAACGCCGCGGGCGCCAAGGCCATCGTGGTCGAGGCTGGCGGCGTGCAGAAGCGCATCGAATTCGATGCACTCATCTGTGCAGTCGGCCGCGTCGCGCGCCTGCAGGGCTATGGCCTCGAGGAACTCGGCATCCCCGCGCAACGAACGATCGAGACCAACGAATACCTGCAGACGATCTATCCGAACATCTTCGCCTGCGGCGACGTGGCCGGGCCGTTTCAGTTCACGCACACGGCGTCGCACCAGGCGTGGTATGCATCGGTCAATGCCTTGTTCGGCTTTGCCAAGAAGTTCAAGGCCGACTATTCGGTGATCCCATGGGCGACCTTCATCGACCCGGAGGTCGCACGCGTCGGCTTGAACGAGCAGGAAGCCAATGAAAAGGGCATCGCCTGCGAAGTCACGCGCTACGGCATCGACGACCTCGACCGTGCGATCGCCGACTCGGCCGATCACGGCTGGATCAAGGTGCTCACGGTGCCGGGCAAGGACAAGATCCTCGGCGTCACCATCGTCGGCGAGCACGCGGGCGACCTGCTGGCCGAGTACGTGCTGGCGATGAAGCACGGGCTGGGCTTGAACAAGATCCTGGGCACCATCCACACCTATCCCACGCTGGCCGAATCGAACAAGTACGTGGCCGGTGAGTGGAAGCGTGCGCACCAACCGCTCGGGCTGCTGCGCTGGGTCGAGCGCCTGCACACCTGGCGGCGATGAGCGGCCCGCACGCGGCTTGGGGTTATCCTGCGGCCAATGAAGAAGCACCTGGTGGCGCTGGCCACGGCGCTCGGCATGTCGATGACTGCACTGGCTATCGGCGGTCCCAACCTGCTCGCCGACTTCGGCGGTGCGCCGGGCACGCCCGCGCCGCCGTGGCGATTCGTGGGCCTGCCCAATCAATCCAAGCCGATGACGCAGTTCCGCGTCATTGTTCAGGAGGGCGCGCGGGTGGTCGAAGTCAAGGCCGACGAGTCGTACGGAAACCTGGTGCATGACCTGCCCGGTGTGAGCGGCAACGCGCGCTCGTTGTCGTGGCGCTGGCGCATCGAGCAGGGCAACCCGGCGGGGGACCCGAACACGCGCTCCGGTGACGACCATCCGCTGGCGGTCTGTGTGATGTTCGACCTGCCGTTGTCGGCGGTGCCATTCACCGAGCGTCAGGTGCTGCGCGCGGCGCGCCTGACCAGCGGCGAGAACCTCGCCACCGCGACGTTGTGCTACACATGGGACGAACGCTTGGCGCCAGGCACGGCGCTCGACAGTCCGTTCACACGGCGGGTGCGCAGCATGGTGCTGCGCGGGACGGGCGAGCCGCTGCAGCAGTGGCGGCAGGAGCAGCGTGATCTGCACGCCGACTTCCTCAAACTGTTCGGCGACGAGTCGAGCACGGTGCCGCCCTTGCTGTCGGTGACGGTGTCGGCCGATTCGGACAACACGCATCGACACACCCTGGCGTTGCTGAGCGACCTGGTGCTGCGGTGAGGCGCGCGTTGGCGGAGCTTGTTCGGCGATGAAGCGGTTGGTCCTGCTCGGCGGCGGCCACGCCCACGTGCACGTGCTGACCGAGATGGCGCGCGAGCCGATGCCCGGTGTGCAGGCTGTGCTGGCGACGCCGCACGCGCGCTCGATCTACAGCGGCATGCTGCCCGGCTGGATGGCCGGGCATTACACGCTCGATCAGTGCACCATACCGCTCGAGCCGCTGGCCCGTGCGGCCAAGGTGGAGCTGGCGCTGTCGAGCGCGGTGGCGGTGAACGCCAACGAGCGCACGGTCACGCTGGCCGACGGCCGCGTGGCTGAATACGACGCGCTGTCGATCGACACCGGCTCGGTGCTCGACCGCGATGCCATCCAGGGTGCTCGTGAGCATGGCCTGTTCCTGCGGCCGGTCGAGCACTTCGTGCAGCTGTACGAGCGACTGCTCGCGCTGGCCAGCGATCGGCTGCTCAACCTGGTGGTGATCGGCGGCGGTGCGGCGGGCTTCGAGGTGGCGCTGGCGATCCATCATCGGTTCAACGGCGCCGGCGCCGAGCGCGCGCGGGTGTGCCTGGTGACCGGTGACAGCACCGTGCTGCCCGCCTTCAGCGCCGCGGTGCGCGAGCGCGCCGTGCGCGTCTTGCGGCGGGCACGCGTCACGGTGCTGAATCAACGCTGCGTCGAGATCAGCAGCGGGCAAGTGCAACTCGACAACGGTGCGCGCTTGGTGTGCGACGTGCCGCTGCTCGCGCTGCCGACGGTCGCCCCCGGCTGGCTGCAAGGCAGCGGCCTGGCGCTCGACGCGCACGGCTTCGTCAGCACCACGCCCACGCTGCAATGCGCGTCGCACGGCGACGTGTTTGCCGCCGGCGATGTGGCGTCGCGCAACGATCGCGAGTTGGCGCGCAGCGGCGTGTTCGCGGTGCGCGCGGGGCCTGCGTTGGCGCTGAACCTGCGGCGCCATCTGGCGGGTGGGCCGTTGCAGCCGTGGCAGCCGAAGGAGCGCTCGCTGTACCTGCTGTCGTGCGGCGGGCGCCGTGCCATCGCGTCGTGGGGCCAGTTGAGCGCCCAGGGCCGCTGGGTGTGGTCGTGGAAACGCTGGATCGATCGGCGCTTCGTCGCGCGCTATGCCGCGCCGGCACTGGTCGCCGACGCGGCGCTGCCGATCAGCGCCGAGCGCGGCCGCGACGCTGCGCCCTGAGCATCAGGCCGCC
>JBIODO010000078.1:0-12934 GCA_044445225.1 Burkholderiales bacterium | reverse complement strand
TATGCGCTGGCCTGCGACCCCGAGCGCAGCGGCGTGGTCGAGGCGTGCGCCGGCGCGGGCAAGACGTGGATGCTGGTGTCGCGCATCGTGCGTGCCCTGCTCGACGGCGCCGCCCCCGACGAGATCCTGGCGATCACCTTCACCCGCAAGGCCGCCAGCGAGATGCGCGTGCGGCTGCACGAGTGGCTGCGCGAGTTCGCCGCGGCCAGTATCGAGGAGCGACGCCGACAATTGCGCGCGCGCGGCTTGTCGCGGGCGGATGCGCAGCGCCTGGAGCCCGCGCTCGCGCAGCTTCACGCTCGTGTGTTGAACGCCGGCGCCGACGTGCAGATCCACACCTTCCATGCCTGGTTTGCGCAGCTGTTGCGTCTGGCGCCGCTGGAGATGCTCGACGCGCTGGGACTGCACCCCGCGATGTCGTTGATCGAAGAGGTCGACGACCAACTCGGCGAGCTGTTGCGGCGCTTTCAGCGTGAGGTGTTGGGCGCACCGGCCTTGTTGGCGGACTACCAGACGTTGACCGAACGCCACGGGCGCTGGCGGCTCGACCAGTGGCTGCGCGCGGCGCTCGACAAGCGCCTGGAGATCGAGCGCGCCGATGCCCGCGGCGCTCTGCAGCCAGCGATCGAGCCGGCCGCGCAGCGTTGGCCTGCGTGCGCCGGCTTCGCCCACCCGCTGCAGCGCATCGCCGGCGACGTGGCGCTGCGGCGGTTGCTCGGCCGCGCGGCTGACGCCCTGGGCAGCGGCGCCGGCAAGACCGAGCGCAAGGCCGGCGAAGCGTTGGCAGCGTCGCTCGACCTTGCCGATGCGAGGGCCGCGCTCGACGAGGCTCGCAAGGCCTTGTTCACCAAAGAGGGCCTGCCGCGCAAGCTCGGCAGCGCCGCGGCGGTGAGCGCCGCCGTCGCCGCACTGCAGGAGCTCGAACAACAAGCGGCGCAGCAAGACGCGCACGACGACCATCAACGCATGGTGCGCCTGAGCCGACTGCTGCTCGGCTGTTGGCACGCGTTGAAGCGCGAGCGCGCCCTGATGGACATGCAAGACCTCGAGCGGGGTGCGCTGGCGCTGCTGGCCGACCCGGCCACCTCGGGCTGGGTGCAGCAGCGCCTGGACGCGCGGCTGCGCCACGTCCTGATCGACGAATTCCAGGACACCAGCAACCTGCAGTGGCAGGCGCTGCAAAGCTGGCTCACCTCGTATGCCGGCGCGGGGGGCGGCACCAGTGGCCAGCAGCCGATGTCGGTGTTCATCGTCGGCGATCCGAAGCAGAGCATCTATCGCTTTCGAGGCGCCGAGCCACGGGTGTTTGCCGCCGCGCGGCGTTTCGTCGTCGAGGGCCTCGCTGGCCACGATCTGGCGTGCAACCACACGCGGCGCAACGCCACGGCGGTGGTCGACGCGGTGAACGCCGTGCTGGGCCGTGCCGTGGCCGATGGCGACTACGATGGATTCATTGCCCACAGCACGCAGCGGGCCGGCGAACCGGCGGGAGCGGTTCGACACTTGAGCGACCCACCACTCGACCTGCGGGCGGCAGCGCCGCCGACCAACACCTGGCGCGACTCGTTGACCGTGGCCCGTCACGACGCCAAGGAGCCACGGGCTCGCGATGAGGCCCGCCGCGTGGCGCGTGGCGTGCAGCAATTGACTCGCGCGGGCGAAGTCGCACCCGGGCAGGTGATGGTGCTGGCGCGCCGTCATGCATCGCTGGCGCGGGTGGCCGAGGAGCTGCAGGCGTTGCACATTCCCTGCGTCGCTGCCGAGGAATTGCGGCTGGGCTCGCTGATCGAGGTGAGCGATCTGGTGGCAGTGCTCGACGTGCTGGCGTCGCCTGGCCACGATCTGTCGCTCGCGCAGGCGTTGAAGAGCCCGCTGTTCGGTGCCAGCGACGAGCAATTGCTGGCGCTGGCACGCCGTGCCGAGGGCCGTGGGGCGACGCCGTGGTGGAGCGCTCTGCAGGATTGGCACGATGCACCGCCTGCGCTGGCGCGAGCGCGCCGCTTGTTGGCCGGATGGTCGCGCGCCGCATGCACGCTGCCCCCGCATGACCTGCTCGACCGTGTGGTCGACCAGGGTGACCTGATGGCACGCCTGGCGGCCGCAGTGCCCTCCGAGCGCCGCGTGGCAGCCATCGCCGCGGTGCATGCGCTGCTTGCGTTGTCACTCTCGCTCGATGGCGGACGCCATGCGAGCGTCTACAACTTCGTGCGTGCGCTGCGGCAACGCGCGCTGTCGGTGCGTGCACCGGCACGCCAGGATGCGGTGCAGCTGTTGACGATCCATGGCGTCAAGGGGCTGGAGGCGCCGTGCGTGTGGGTGGTTGACGCCGACCCGCGCGAGCCGCGCGAGGCCAAGCCCGGCGTGCTGATCGACTGGCCGGTGAATCTCGACGCGCCGCGCCGCGTCGCATTCGTGGCCGATCTGGCGTCGCCGTGCGCATCGCTGAGCGATCTGCGCGCCCAAGACCAGGCGGCCGCACAACGCGAGGAGCTGAACGCGCTGTACGTGGCGATGACGCGCGCGCGCGACCTGCTGCTGTTCAGTCGCACGCCGCCGCGGCGTGACGACCCGCGCACCACTTGGTGGACGCGCACGGTGCCGCACGGCCGGGCCTGGCCGCTCGGCGACGCGCCCTTGACGCCGCACGCCACGGCCGCAACGGGCACCGTGTCCGTGATCGAGTTGCCAAGGCCGCCGCACGAGGAAACCAACATGCTCGCCGCGGTTCCGCCGGTCGAAGCCTCGCAGGCCGCGAAGCTCGGGCGGGCGGTGCACCGGGTGCTGCAATGGTTGACCGCGACGCAGCAGGCGGTCGATTTTCGTGTCCTGGCGGCCGCCGCGGCAGCCGAGTTCGATCTGCCGCCTGCGGTCGCCGAAGTCGTGGCCTCGTATGCGCGCACGATTCGCAACAGCCCGGCGCTGCAACGTTTCTTCGACCCGGCGCAGTTGGCCTGGAGCGCCGACGAATTCGACGTCGTGGGCGAAGGTGAATCGCTGCGCATCGACCGCCTGGTGCGCATGGGCCCCGAGCAGCGGCCCAGCTGGTGGGTGCTTGACTACAAGCTGGCATTCGACGCGGCCACAGATGAGGCTTTGTGCCGTCAATTGACGCGTTACCGCAACGCCGTGCAGGTGCTCGCCGGCGACGCGCCGGTGCATGCAGCCTTCGTCACCGGCGACGGTGCGCTGCACGAACTGCAGCCTCCCGATCCGGCCGTCGAATAGCCCCGCGCTTGCCCGCCACTTCGGGCGATCGACGGGGTGCCGCATTGGGTTCAATCGACGCACAACCGGCGGTGCCGGTCGACTGCCCCAGCTGCGCCCATGACTGCGTCCGATCACGCCCCCGCCGCGAAGCGAATCGCGCCCGCGCAGCCGGCGGCATCGCCGGCGTTCGGGCGCTTCAAGCTGCAGCGGCTGCTGGGCAAGAGCGCCCACACGCTGATCTGGCTGGCCACCGACCCGCAGCTCGACCGCGAGCGCGTGCTGGTGATGCCGCGTGCGCAAGCCGGCGACCCTGCCGAGCTGCAGCGGCATCTGCAGGCCGCCCGCAAAGCCACGCGCGTCACGCATCCCGGCCTGGCGGTCGCGGTCGAGGTGGGTGAGCACGACCGCTGGCCGTACGCCGCCTACGAGCGTGGCGAGTCCAACACGCTGATCGAGCTGACTTCGTCGCAGGGTTCGCCGGCACTCGACGTGGCGCGCTGGAGCATGCAGGTGCTTGACGGGCTGGCCTTCGCGCACGAAGCGGGCCTCGCGCACCGCGACATCCAGGCGGCGATGGTGTCGATCGACGACAGCGGGCGCGCCCGCCTGATGGGGTTGGAGATCTCGCCGGCGCCGGCTGGTCATGCGGCATCGACGGCCGAGCCCGCGCACAGCGTGACGGGCTTGCAGGCGCAGCGGCGCGATGCCGAGCGCGACGTGCTCGCCTTCGGGCTGGTGCTGCACTACGCCCTCACCGGACAACCTGCGTTGGGGCAGGCCGATACCGCAACGGCGATGGCGTTGATGCCGCCCCAGGGCCGCGAGATCGTGCGCCTGCCCTGGACCACGGCACGCCCGATCCCCGAGGCGCTGCGCGTCATCGCCAACCGCGCCACCGACCGCCAGCAACGCCACCGCTATCACAGCGCGCGCACGCTGGCACGCGCTCTCGAAGGCTGGATTCGAGCCGAGGAGGCTGCCGACGGTGGGCCGCTGGCGCTGCTGATTGATCGCCTGCGCAGCATCGGCGCATTGCCGTCGCTGCCCGGTGCCGCCAGGCGCGCCGCGCGACTGGCCCTGATGGAACGCGAACGCACCAACGAACTGGCCGAGATCGTGCTGCTGGACCCGGCACTGTGCTTCGAGTTGCTGCGCGCGGTGAACACTGCCGAGGTGCGCGGCGCGATGATCGCCGGCAGCGGTCCGGTGCTGACGATGCGGCGTGCCATCGCGATGGTTGGCCTGGACGGCGTGCGCCGGGCCGCACTGTCGCTGCGCGAGTGGCCCGGCCCGCTCAGCCCTGGCGCGGCCACGCAACTCGAGGCAAGCATCGCGCGTGCTCAGCGTGCTGCGCGCATCGCACAGCTGTTGCGTCCACCCGGCTATGACGCGGAAGTGGTGCATCTGGTCGCATTGCTGCAAAGCCTCGGCCGGCTGGTCACGTGCTATCACTTTCCCGAGGAGGCGGCACAGATGCAGCGGCTGATGCAGCCCGAGAGCCCTGGGCAAGACGGCCACGCCGACGAACCCGGCATGACCGAAGAGGGCGCGTCGCTGGCCGTGCTGGGGGTGGACATCGATGCGCTCGGTTTGGCCGTGGCGCGTCATTGGGGACTCGATGATGCGGTGCTGCACATGATTCGGCGCTTTGGCACAGGCACCGCGGTGCGCGCGATCGAGAGTGACGATGACATGCTGCGCGCTACCGCGAGTTGCGCCAACGAGTTGGTCGATGCGTTGAGCCAGCCGGCACGCCACGGCGCGGCCGCGATGCAGCGAGTGGCCCAGCGCTACGGCCGCGCGCTGGGCATGACCTTGCGCGACCTGCAACTGGCGGGACAGGGCGAGTCGCCCCACGACGACGACGATGATCGAGGCGAGCCCAAGCCGGCTCGGCATGCAGCATGAGCACCGCTCAGACCCCAGCTGCAGCCAAGCACAAGGCCGGCGCACGAGTCGGACGCTTCGAGTTGCTCGACGTGCTCGGCCGTGGCGCGCAAGCCGTGGTCTGGCGGGCCAATGATCAGCGACTCGACCGTGAGGTGGCGCTGAAGCTGTTGTCGCCCGATGCTCAGAGCATTTCGGTACACCAATGGCTGCACGAAGCGCGCGCAGTCAGCCGCCTGTCGCACCCCAACATTGTGCCGGTGTTCGAGGCTGACGAGGTCGAGGACCAGTCGTACCTGGTGTTCGAGCTGGTTCGCGGGCAGACACTGACTGAAGCGCTGCGGCGCAGCGGCGCCATGCCCGAGCGCGCTGCAGTGACGTTGTTGCTTGGCGTGCTGGAGGCGCTGCGTGCAGCACACGCACAGGGCATCGTGCACCGCGACCTCAAGCCATCGAACATCCTGCTCGGGCCCGATGGCCGCCCGCGGGTGATGGACTTCGGCATCGCGGCGCGCGTCAGCGACGGCGCAGGGCACATCTGCGGCACGCCCGGCTACATGTCGCCCGAGGCGGCGCAGGGCCAGGCGCCGACGCCGGCCATGGACGTGTTTGCAGCCGGCATGATCCTGGGTGAGTTGCTGTGCGGGCACGCGCTGCTGGCCGAGCGCGATGCGCAGCGCGCGCTGCGGCGCACGATCGACGAGGACGTGGTGTGGCCCGAGGCAACGGCCGTCGATGCCGGGCTGCGCGCCATCGTGCTGCGGGCCGTGGCGCGTGATGCAGCGTCGCGTTTCGACAGCGTGGCGGCCATGGCCACCGCGCTGGAGGGTTGGCTGGGCACCGGCGACGGCGCTGTGGCAGCTGCTGCATCGCATGGCACGCTGGACTTCCTGTTGCGGCGCATGCGCAACAAGAGCGACTTCCCGGCGCTGTCGGATGCGGTGGCCAACATCCAACGCGTGGCCGCGTCGGACAACGAGAGCGTCAACAGCCTGGCCGCCGAAATCCTCAAGGACGTGGCGCTCACGCACAAGCTGCTGCGCCTGGTCAACAGCGCGTCGTTTCAGCAGGCCGGCGGCGGCACCATCTCGACCGTGTCGCGCGCCATCGCGTTGATCGGCTTTGCCGGGGTGCGCAACATGGCGCTGTCGCTGGTGTTGTTGGATCACATGAAGGACAAGCAGCACGCGGCGCAATTGAAAGAGCAGTTCCTGTGCGCATTGATGGCGGGGCAGCTGGCCAGCGAGTTGAGCTCGCACAGCCGCGAGGCCGAAGAGGCGTACCTGGGCGCATTGCTGCACAACCTGGGCCGGCTGCTCACCGAGTTCTACTTGCCTGAGGAGGCCCGCGCGATCCGCGACGAGCTGCGGCCGCATGCGGCCCGTACCGGCGCCGCCATTGCGCCGACTGCCCACCAGGCCTCGCAACGGGTGCTCGGCGTCGGATTCGAACAGTTGGGCATCGGGGTCGCCCGCGCGTGGGGACTGCCCGAGAGCCTGCAGCAGTGCATGCGGTCACCGGCCGGCGAGCCGCCGACACGGCGCATTGACTCCGGCGCGGAGCGCACGCGCTGGTTGGCGCGCGGCTGCAACGAAATGGCCGAGGCCGCGATGCAGGCCGGCCCGTTGGCGTCGCAGTCCATGGACAAGCTGGCCGCGGGGTATGCCGCCTCGTGGGGTGTGGCGCCGAAAGACGTGATTCATGCGGTGCAAGCGTCACGCACCAAGCTGCGTGGCTTGGCAGATGCCATTGGCCTGAAGCTGGCGGCGGACTCTCCTGCGCAACGCCTGATGGAGCGGTCGACCGATGCCATGGCCAACGTGACCGGCACCGACCCGACAACCGCCGAAGCAGCGACACTCGTCATCGCACCCCACGCTTCGATGCCGCCGGTGCAGCCACCCAGCGAGGTGTTGACCGCGGGCATCCAGGACATCACGCACACCCTCGCGCAGGAGTCGTTCCAACTCAACGAAGTGCTGCGCATGATCCTGGAGACGATCTACCGCGCCCTCGGTTTTCGCTGCGTGGTGTTCGCGTTGCGAGATCCCAGGTCGGGCACGCTGACCGGGCGCTTTGGATTGGGCGATGGCGTGCAGGCGCTGGTGTCGCAATTTGCGGTGCCACTGGGCGATGGAAGCGCTGCGGCAAAAGACCTGCTCGCCGCCGTGTGCCAGAAGGGCTCCGACATGCTGATTGCCGATGCCGCCGCGACACAAGTGGCCAAGCGCCTGCCACCTTGGCTTCAAGGGACCGAGCAGGCGCGCACGTTCCTGCTTTTGCCGCTGGTGATGAAGGGCGCGACCTTCGCGTTGATCTACGCCGATCGCGCGCAGGCTGGCAGCATTGCCGCAGGCGAGAAGGAACTCTCGCTATTGCGCACCCTGCGCAGCCAGGCGGTGATGGCGTTCCGACAGGCGGCTTGAGGCGCAGCTTCCCTCAAACAGATGCGGCCACCCATCGGGTGGCCGCCAGCACCTCAGCGCGGTCTACGCGCTTACGGCTTACTTCTTTGGCTGAGCGACGCCTTCACCGGTTTGGATCTCACCAGCCTTGTTCGCGGCCTTGGTTTCGGCCTTCACGTCAGAGCGGGACGCGGTCGACTTGGGATTCGCGGTCTTCGCGGGCATGTCACCGGTCGCGATGTCGCCGCTCTTGTTCGCGGCCTTGGTGTCCGACTTCACGTCAGAGCGGGCCTTGGTCGACTTGGGCTTCGGCGTTGGGGCGGCCTGTTCACCCGCGGCGATCTGACCGGACTTGTTCGCGGAGGCGGCTTCTGCCTTCACTTCGGCACGGGACTTCTGTTGCGCCATCGCGCCAAAGGAGAGCAGGGCAACAGCGGCGGCGGCGACAAGCGAGAGCGTGGTTTTCATCTTCATGTGGGCAACTCCTGGTTTGAGTCGAGGGAACGGACACTACGCGACGGAGCCATCACGCTCGGACCATGAACCCTCATCTGGTCTTGGAGCCTTCGCGGCGGGTGCAGCGAAGGGAGCGAGTGCCTCAATCCGCCATCTTAACGTCGCCCTGTCGGCTCGGTTGACACACGGGGTGGTCGCGCGGTCGAGGAACGTTGCGTTTCGTTGCGTCGGCGCCTCAGCCATCGCGCCGACCTAGGGTTACCCCCGTCGTCGACTGCCGCCGACGGACGAAGTGACGAGCCTTGCCCTCGGCACTGGTTGCAACGGCTGGGGCTGCTTGGTTCCCCACCTGACCCGGTTGACCGCGCTTCCATGCGAGGAGGCCCGTCGGGTGTCATTGTAGGCGAGGGTGATCGCGCCGGGCGCTCACCGCAATTGCAGGTCCTCGGCATCGAAGCGCAACGTGAGGGGCTCGATCGTCAGCTGCTTCGGGCCTTCGTGCACCGCGCCGGCAAGCAGCGCGCCGACACCCATCTCTTGGGCGATCTGCACTGCGCGCGCGGCTTCGTCGGCGGCCACGAACAGCGCGAAACCCGCACCCATGTTGAACGTGCTGTAGGCCTGCCGAACGTCGAGCGACGCATGGCGTTGGATGAAACGCAGCACCGCAGGCACTTCGGGCAGGCGCTCGATGCGGTAGCTGAAGGAGCCTGGATGGCGCAGCAGTTTGCGCCACCCGTGCCCGGTGATGTTGGCGCAGTAGTGGGGCACGATGCCGGAGCGCCAAAGCGCTTCGGTGATCGGCGCATACAACGCAGTCGGGGCCAGCAGCGCTTCGCCATAGCTGAGCCCTGGCAGCACGGGCGTCAGATAGCCCTGGGGCAGCCGCTCCACCAGCTTGCGTGCCAGGCTCAGGCCGTTGGCGTGGATGCCGCTCGAATGCAGCAACACGATGGCGTCGCCCGGCGCCAGCCGTTCGCCCAGCGACAGCCGCGGCTTCGGATTGATCAGTCCCATGCACGACGCGGCCAGGTCGATGCGCCCGCTCTCGACGATGCCGGCCAACGCCGGTGTTTCGCCACCGCCCCAGGCCACACCGCAGGCCTCGCAGGCTTTTTGCCATCCGGCGACCAGTTGTTGAGCGCGCGCGGCGTTGCCGAACCAGTCGGAGCCGCCCGCAGCCCAATAGGCCTGTACCACCAACGGCGTCGCGCCCACCGTGATGAGATCGTTGACGGCCATCGCGATGGTGTCTTGGGCGATGCCGTCGTAGTAGTTCTTGCCGGTGAGCGCAGCCATCTCGTCGGCCACCAATGCCTTGGAGCCCAGGCACTCGACGATGGTGGCGATGTAAAACGGACCGACATCCACCACGTAGGCTGACTCACCGCGCGAGGCGCGCACCTCGTTGAAGCCATGTGCGCCGAGCTGCGACGCGGTGGCCGCCGCCGCGCGCTGTGCCTGCACCTTCAGCGGATCGATCAAATCGTACTGAACGCCCGCCTGTTCATAGCTGAGCGACGTGCCGGCCGCAGCGGGCGCAAGCGGATTCATCGCGCGATTATCCGCGACACAGCGACGCCGCCGGCCGCGGCGGCGCGTTGAGTCGACTCGTAGAATGCCGCATGGTGTCGATGGTTCTGGCGCGCAAATACCGGCCGCGCCGCTTCAGCGAAATGGTCGGGCAGGAGCACGTCGTGCGCGCACTGAGCAATGCGCTGGCCAGCGGCCGATTGCACCATGCGTATCTGTTCACCGGCACCCGCGGCATCGGCAAGACCACGGTGTCGCGCATCCTCGCCAAGAGCCTGAACTGCACCGGGCCCGACGGCTCGGGCGGCGTCACCGCAGAGCCTTGCGGCCAATGCCAGGCCTGCACAGAGATCGATGCCGACCGCTACATCGACTACATCGAGCTCGACGCGGCATCCAACCGCGGCATCGACGAGGCGCGCGACCTGATCGAGCGTGCGGCCTACAAGCCCAGTCTCGGCCGCTTCAAGGTCTTCATGATCGACGAGGCGCACCAGCTCACCAAGGACGCCTTCAACGCACTGCTGAAGACGCTGGAAGAGCCGCCCGAGTACCTGAAGTTCGTGCTGGCGACCACCGATCCCGACAAGATGCTGCCCACGGTGTTGAGCCGCTGCCTGCAGTTCAACCTGCGGCCGATGGCACCGCAGACGGTGCACGCGCATCTGTCGCACGTGCTGGCCCTCGAAAAGGTGGTGCACGATGCGGGCTCGTTGCGCCTGCTCGCCCGCGCGGCGCGCGGCTCGATGCGCGATGCGTTGTCGTTGACCGATCAAGCCATTGCATATGGCGGCGGCGAGCTCGACGAGGCCGCCGTGCGCGCGATGCTCGGCAGCGTCGAGCGCTCGGTGGCGGCGGCCTTCGTGCAGGCGTTGGCCGCGCGCGATGGCCCGGCCGTGCTGGCCGCGGTGGATGACGTGCGCCAGCGCGGCCTGTCGGCCGCCGGCGCACTCGAAGAACTGGCCACACTGCTGCAGCAGATGGCCATTGCGCAGGCGGTTCCCGGCGCGCTGGACGACGAAGACCCGGACACGCCCGAGGCCACGCGCCTGAGTCGACTGTGTCCGGCCGACGAATTGCAGTTGCTTTACAGCATCGCCGTGCATGGCCGCGATGAGTTGCCGTTGCTGAGCGACGAGTACGCGGCGCTGACGATGGTGTTGCTGCGTTTCCTGGCGTTTCCTGCCGCACCGCCGGGTGGACTGGCGATGCGGCCCGGGCCATCATCGAACGCGACCGCCGGCGCCGCCACCGTCGTGGAAACCGCGACCAAGAAGGCCGTCGCCGTATGCACCGACGAACCGCCGCCATGGGTCGACGCAGTGCCGGACGACGAAGGCTCCACGCGCGCCACGGCTCGGGCCACGCCAGGCCCGCGCACTGTCGATGCGGCGCCGGCCGCGTTGCAGCCCACCGAGCTCGGCGAGCGCTGGGCCGCACTGGTCAGCACGATGGCGCAGCGCGGCCTGATCAGCGCGCTGGTGCGCGAGCTCGCCTTGCAAAGCGAGTGGCTCGGATCGTCCGGCGACGCGCAACTCGCGCGTTGGCGGCTGCGCGTCGAGCGCGAATCGCTGCGCGCCCCGGCGTTGCGCGACAAGCTGCAGGCCGCCGTGGCAGCCGTGCACGGCGCGCCCGTGGAATTGGAACTGGTGGACGGCGTGCCCACTGACAGCCCGGCGTTGCGCGAATCGGCTGCGCGTGCGCGTGCCCAGCAGCAAGCCGAGCAGACCATGACCAGCGATCCGGTGGTGCGCGAGCTGATGTCGCAATTCAAGACTGCGCGCATCGTGCCCGGCTCGATCAAGCCCGTTCAAAGGAATCCCTCACCATGATGAAGAATCAGTTGGCTGGTCTGATGAAGCAGGCCCAGGCGATGCAGGACAACCTGCGCAAGGCGCAGGAGGAACTGGCCCTCATCGAGGTCGAAGGCCAGGCTGGCGCCGGCTTGGTGAAGGTGACGATGACCTGCCGCCACGACGTGAAGCGGGTGAGCATCGACCCGAGCCTGCTTGGCGAGGACAAGGACATGCTCGAAGACCTGGTGGCCGCGGCGTTCAACGACGGTGTGCGCCGCGCCGAGGCCACGTCGCAGGAGAAAATGGGCAAGCTCACGGCCGGCATGCCGCAGATTCCAGGCATGAAGTTCCCGTTCTGACTCCAAGCGTGTGACCGAGCGCGCGCTGCAAGACTTGTTGGACGCGCTGCGCCGCCTGCCCGGCGTTGGCGCGCGCTCTGCGCAACGCATGGCGTTTCACCTGCTGCAGCACGATCGCGAAGGCGCGCGGCGCATCGCCGCGGCGTTGCAAGCGGCCGATCAACAGGTGCGGCATTGCGAGCGCTGCCATACGTTCACCGAAAGTGCGGTCTGCCCGATCTGCCTCGACCCTCGGCGTGACGCACGGCTGCTGGCCGTGGTCGAGACGCCGGCCGACCAGGCGGCGCTCGAGCGCACGGGCAGCTTTCGCGGGCTGTATTTCGTGCTGATGGGGCGCTTGAGTCCGCTCGACGGCGTGGGCGTTGGCGACATTGGCATTGCGCCGCTGCTCGAGCGTGCCAACGATGCCGCATTGGAAGAGGTGATCGTCGCCACCAGTTTCACCGCCGAGGGTGAAGCCACCGCGCAGCTGATCGCGCAGGCCCTGGCCGCACGCGGCGTCAAGGTCACGCGGCTGGCGCGCGGCGTGCCGGCGGGCAGCGAACTGGAGTACGTCGACCTGTCGACGATCGCTCACGCGCTCAGCGATCGGCGCTGACGCCCCCGCGGCGGGTCAGCGTTTGGCAGCCAGATTGGCCGGCTTGTTCGCCGAGGCAGCGACCTTGCGACCCGGCGGTGGCTTGGCCGCCACCATCACGACAATGTTTTGCCCGCCGCGGAAGGTGGCGTCCGCGCCGACGTGGTTCCACATCGCCACGTGCTCGGCCGGCACGTGGTAGCGCTGCGCCACCGCGGCCACGCTGTCGCCGCGGCGGGGGGCGCGAAAGGTCACGCGGCGAAAGCCGTGCGTATCGGGCGCCAACGCCAAGTGGCCGTTTTCCGCCAGGTGCCCCGGCACATCGACCAGCGTTTGTTCCGGCCGCGGCACCACCAGCGACGAGCCGGCCTGCACCAGCATTGAGGGTGGAATGCGGTTGACGTCGCGCAACTCGGCCTCGCTCATGCCCACCATCTCTGCGGCCTCGGCCGGTTTGAGCGTCTTGGGCGCCACCCACACGGTCCAGGTTGCCAACGGGCCGTCGTATCGCGGCAGGTTGCGCACGAAGGCGTTGGCCGCGTCGTACGGCAGCAGCACCTGCGGTGTGCCGGCCGCGAGGATCACAGGCCGGTTCATCTGCGGGTTCATCTGCTGGAACTCTTCGAGGCTGATCCCGGCCAGCTTGGCCGCCAGTTCGACGTCGATGTCGCGCTCGATCGCCACGCTCAGGAAGTACGGGTGGTTCTCCAGCGG
>JBIODO010000077.1:0-12951 GCA_044445225.1 Burkholderiales bacterium | reverse complement strand
GGTGCAGGAGACACTCGCCGCTGCGTACTACGAGCTGTCGCAACTGAAAGAGCTGCCACCCTTGCGGCCATGGTTGTTTCGCATCGCGCACAACCGCGCGATCGACCACTGGCGCCGCGAGCAGCTGCGTCGGGCCGAGCCGCTCGACGCGGCGGGCGACGTGGCCGACGAGCCGGCACACGAGCCCGACCACGTGCTGGCACGCCACCAGGCCGTGCACGCAGCGATCTCGAGCTTTCTCGAACTCGCACCCGCGCAGCGCGCCTGCGTGATCTTGAAGGACGTGCTCGAACACTCGCTCGACGACATCGCGGCCGAGTTGAACATGAGCGTGCCCGCGGTCAAAGCCGCGCTGCATCGCGGGCGCGCTGCGTTGCCTGCGGCGGCAGGCAACGCGCCGGCCGGTGCGGCGCGTGCACGCGAGGTGTCACCCGCCCTGCGGCGCTATGCGAGCCTGTTCAACGCGCACGACTGGGACGGCGTGCGCGCGCTGCTGGCCGATGACGTGAAGCTCGATCTGGTGTCGCGCCGCAAGCTGGCCGGGCGCGAGGTGGGCAGCTATTTCACCAACTACGACGGCGCGGGCGATTGGCACCTGAGTGCGGCGTGGCTCGACGGCCGCGAGGTGCTGGGCGTGCGGCGCAACACCACCGACCCGCGTCCAGGCTATGTGATCGCGCTCACCTGGCGCGATGGCCGCGTGCAGACGATCCGCGACTACCGCTACGTGCCCTACATCGCGCAAGAGGGCGACTTTCAGTTCGCCGCCTGACGGCGGCCACCGCTTGCGAAGGCGGCGGAATCTGGCTATGCTTCAGTGCTGTTTGGATACATGAATACTTGAATACGTGAAGCACACCACCACCACGGCCGACTCGGTGGCCGCTGCGCTGCGCGGTGCGCTGCACCAAGGCCGCTGGCCGCCCGGCGCCGCGCTGCGGCAGGAGGAGCTGGCCGCTGAGTTCGGCGTGAGCCGCATCCCGGTGCGCGAGGCGCTCAACAAGCTGCAGGCCGAGGGGTTGGTGGTGGTGGAGCCCAACCGTGGCGCTTTCGTGGCCAGCCTCACGGCGGCCGATGTGCACGAGGTGTTCGACCTGCGCGTGCTGCTGGAGTGCGACGCGCTGCGCCACGCGATCCCGCAGCACACGCCGCGCACGCTGCGCCAGCTGCGCGCGCTGCAGGCCGAGCTCGACGCCGAGGACGACCCCAACCTGTGGCTGGCCACCGACGCTGCGTTTCACGAGGTGCTGTATGCGCCGTCGGGGCGCGCCAAGACGCTGGAGATGATCGCCGTGCTGCGCGCGTCGGTCACCCGCCTGTATCGCGCGCACCTGTCGCCCGGCACGCGGCGCGCGGGCTGGCGCGACGAGCACCACACGCTGCTCAAGGCGGCCGCCGCAGGCAACGTCGAGCGCGCCGTGGCCGCACTGACGCGCCACTTGCGCGAGACCGAAACGGTCGCCGTGGCCGCGGTCACAGCGGCGGCCAAACCAGTCGCCCGATAGCCGCTGCAAGCGAGCGCACATCACCGCAGGGATCCGACTCATGAGCCATCACGAACACACCTACACCATCCGCGTCGAGTGGACCGGCAACCGTGGCACCGGCACGTCGGGCTACCGCGAGTACGGCCGCGAGCACGTCATCAGCGCGGCGGCCAAGCCCGACATCGCCGGCTCGTCGGACGCCGCGTTTCGCGGCAACGCCGAGCGCTGGAACCCCGAAGACCTGCTGGTCGCCGCGGCGTCGAGCTGCCATCAGCTTTGGTACCTGCACCTGTGCGCCGACGCCGGCATCGCGGTGCAGCGCTACGTCGACAACGCCGTCGGCACGATGATCGACAGCCCAGGCCCAGGCCGCTTCACGCGCATCGTGCTGCACCCGCACGTGGTGATCCGCGCCGGCGACGATCGCGAGCGCGCCATGCAGCTGCATCACGACGCGCACGCCAAGTGCTACGTGGCCAACTCGGTGAGCTTTCCGATCGAGTGCGAGCCGGTGATCGAACTCGCCGCCGGCTGAAGGCGCGCTGCGCGTCAGCGCAGCGCCTCCCACCATGCGGTGGACACAAACGGCGCATCGGCGTCGACCATCTCGCCCACGCGCGGCGTGACCACCTCCACCGGGTTCGCGCGCGCCGCCGCCAGCGTGCGGCGGATCGGCTCGTCCCAGGCGTGGAACGCCAGGTTGAAGGTGCCCCAGTGCTCGGGAAACATCCGCCGCGCGCGCACGTCGTGTGCCGCGCGCACGGCGTCCTCGGCGCTCATGTGGATGTCGAGCCACGGCGCGCCGGGCCCATACGCGCCGACCTTGACGAACGCCAGATCGAACGGTCCGAACTGCTCGCCGATGGCGCGAAAGTGATCCGAGTAGCCGGTGTCGCCACTGACGAAGAAGCGGTGGCGCGCGCCGATCACCGACCACGAGGTCCACAGCGTCGCGTTGCGATCGCCCAGGCGGCGGCCCGAGTAGTGGCGCGCCGGCGTCGACACGATGCGCACGCCGCCGAGCGATAACTCCTGGCCCCACTCGAGCTCGCGGATGCGTTGCGGTGCCACGCCCCAGCGCTCGAGGTGCGCACCGATGCCCAGCGGCACGACGAATAGCGAACCACCACGCGCCAGTTGCTGCACGGTGCGCATGTCGAGATGGTCGTAGTGGTCGTGCGTGATCAGCACGGCATCGATGGTCGGCAGTGCGGTGAGTGCAATCGGCGGCGGATGAAAACGCTTGGGGCCGAAGTCGAACGGCGACGCGTAGTCCGAGAAGATCGGGTCGATCAGCAGGCGCACGCCGTCGATCTCGGCGTACAGGCTGGCGTGGCCGATCCAGAATGCGCGCAACCCGGGGTTCGGTGCCGACGACAAGCTCGCCGCCGTCACCGCCACCACCGGGATCGCGCCCGGCGGTTCGCGCACTTCGTTGCCGAAGAACTGGCCAACGAAGAGGGCTCGCGCGTCGGCCCAGGTGTACGACGCCGGCGGCAGCGGGTTTACGAACCTGCCGTCGTGATACAGCGGGTTGGCGCGCGCGCGGGCCAGGCGCTCGCCCGCGAGCTCGCCACCGAAGGGCGGCAGTGAGAGCACCAGCGGCGTTGCGATCGCCACCACGGCGATCAAGATGACCGCTGCGATGCCGACAATCCGCCAGGCGCTGCGCTTGCGGCTCATCCGGCGCTGCGGTCAACGCATCCGCGCAGCGCCGGAACCTTCGACCTTGTCGGCATCCGCTGTCAGCTCTTGTGGTGCACGGGTGCCAGCGCGTATACCGGTGTCGGGATGTTCTCCATGCGCGCTTTCAACTGCAGCGCCAGGCACAACGAGTAGTGGCGGTTCTGGTGCAGGTTGCCGCCTTGCATCCACAGGTTCGGCACTTGCGTGGGCTTCCACATGTTGCGCAGTTCGCCTTCCCAAGGGCCCGGATCCTTCGTCGTGCCAGAGCCCAGGCCCCAGCACTTGCCCACCTTGTCGGCGGTGGCCTGGTCGATCAGCTGCGCGACCCAGCCGTTCATCGAGCCGTAGCCGGTGGCCCAGACGATGAGGTCGGCCTTCAGCTCCGATCCATCTTGCATCGCTAGGCCCGACGCGGTGACGCGCTCGATGGCGCCGTTCTTCAGCTTGACGCTGCCGTTGGCCACCAGCTCGCTGGCGCCGACGTCGATGTAGTAGCCCGAGCCGCGGCGCAGGTACTTCATGAACAGGCCCGAGTCGTCGTCGCCGAAGTCGAGCTGGAAGCCCGCCTTCTCGAGGCGCGAATAGAACTCGGCGTCACGCTCCTTCATCTGCTGGTACACCGGCACCTGCAGCGGCGGCAGCGCCTTGTACGGCAGCGACGCGAAGATCAAGTCCGCCGTCGCCGTGTCGATGCCCGCCTTGACCGCAGACTCCGAGTACAAGCCGCCGAGCGCAAGGTCCATCAACGAGTCGCTGCGCGCCACGTGCGTGGTCGAGCGCTGCACCATCGTGACGTCGGCGCCGTGCTCCCACAGGTCGGCGCAGATGTCGTGCGCCGAATTGTTGGAGCCGACCACCACCGCGCGTCTGCCGCGCCACGCCTCGCCGCTCTTGTATTGGCTGCTGTGCACCTGCGTGCCTTTGAAGCTGTCGAGGCCGGGATAGCTCGGCAGGTTGGGCACCGCACTCATGCCGGTGGCGAACACCAGGTGCTTGGGCTTGAGCGTCACGCTCTCGCCCTTGTGCTCGACGGTGACTTGCCACTCCTGCTGCGCGTCGTCCCAGCGCGCGCTCTTGCACTCGGTGCTCGGCCAGTAGTTGAGCTCCATCAGCTTGGTGTAGCTCTCGAGCCAGTCGCCGATCTTGTCTTTCGGGCTGAACACCGGCCAGTCGTCGGGGAACGGCAGGTAGGGCAGGTGGTCGTACCAGACCGGATCGTGCAGGCACAGGCTCTTGTAGCGGTTGCGCCAGCTGTCGCCGGGTTTGGGATTCTTCTCGACGATGATCGCCGGCACCCCGAGCTTCTTCAGCCGCGCGCCGAGGATGATGCCGGCCTGTCCGCCGCCGATCACCACCACGTAGGGCTGCTTGGCAAAACCGAGCGTGCGCTCTTCGTCCTGCCGCGCTTCGAGCCAGCTCTTGCGATCCTTGAACACGCCGTGCTCGACGCCCTTCACCCGGTTCTCGCGTTTCTTTTCTTCGAAGCCTTTGAGTTCCTGCAGGGTGGTGAGCAACGTCCACGCCTTGCCGCCGATCAAGCGCAGGTGACCGCGGCCGCGACCGGTGGCGGTATCGAACGTGAACCAGCCTTCGGTGACGCCACCCGCCTCGCTGCCCTCGCCTTGAATGGCGAAGTTCGACGGCTTGGCGCCCGGCATCGTCGCTTCGAGCATCGCCTGGATCTGCTGCGGGCCTTCGGCCGTCTTCAAGTTCCAGGTGAACGACACCAGGTCACGCCAATACGAGTCGTCGCCGAACATCGAGGTGGCCTTGGCGAATTCGCCGCGCGATACCGCGGTACCGAAATCGGCCAGCCATGACGAAACCTGTGCGGTGGGCGTGCTCATCGGCTGTCTCCTTCAGGCACCGGCGCTGGCCGCCGGACGGGCACTCTAGATCGCCGGGCCGCTCAGCGCCATGCCCATGGGGGCAATGCCCCTTTCACAAACGCATGTAGTTGGCATTCCAGTTCAGAGGTCTAAGCTCGTGCCCCGCCTGAATTCAGGAGGTCCGCATGAGCGACACGCCGACACCCGTCCTGTTCATCCACGGTCTGTGGCTGCACGCCAGCAGTTGGGCGCCATGGGTCGACCTGTTTCGCGGCAGCGGCTACCAGACGGTGGCGCCCGGCTGGCCCGGCGAGGGCAACACGGTGGCCGAAGCGCGCGCCAACCACGACCGCGTGGCCAACAAGGGCGTGAACGAGTTGGTCTCGTTCTTCGGCGCCATCGCCAAAGAATTGCCGGCACCGCCCATTCTCATCGGCCACTCGTTCGGCGGGCTGATCGCCGAGCGCCTGCTCGGCGAGGGTGTCGGCCGCGCCGCGGTGGCCATCGACCCGGCACAGATCAAGGGCGTGCTGCCGCTGCCGCTGGCGCAGTTGCGCGCCACGCTGCCGGTGCTGGTCAACCCGCTGAACGTCGGCAAGGCGGTGGCGCTGACGAAGTCGGAGTTCCGTTTCGGCTTCGGCAACGCGATCTCGGAGGCGGAGTCCGATACCTTGTTCGACCAGTGGACCATTCCGTCGCCGGCGCGCCCGCTGTTCGAAGCGGCACTGGCCAATTTCAACCCCCACGCGCCGACCAAGGTCGACACCGCCAACAGCACGCGCGGCCCGTTGCTGCTGATCTCGGGCACCGCCGACCACACGGTGCCCGACGTCACCACGCAGGCCACGTTCAAGCTGTATCGCCACTCGCTGGCGGTGACCGAGCTCAAGCAGTTCGAAGGCCGCGGCCACTCGCTGACCATCGACCACGGCTGGCTCGACGTGGCCAAGGCGGTGCTGGCCTGGCTGAAGGAAAAGGGCCTGTGAGCCCGCAGGAGCCATCACGATGAGCGACGCCTCGATCCTGCAACACGTGTCGGCGCTGGTCGACGAAGAGCACCGCCTGCGCGCCCAGGGTGCGACATCGTCCGCCGACGCGCAGCGGCTCAAGCACGTGGAAGAGCAGCTCGACCAGTGCTGGGACCTGCTGCGCCAGCGCCGCGCCAAGCGGGAGTTCGGCCAGGACCCGTCGAGCGCGCAGGTGCGCGACGCAGGAACCGTCGAGCGCTACGAGGGCTAGCGCTCGGCATCCAGGCCGCACCTTGAGCGGCGGCGCGTCAGACCGCGCGGTGCGCCAACGCGTCGTGGATCGCCCAGTCCTGCAGGTCCTGACGATGCTGCAGACCCAGCGCGGCATCCACCGTCTCGTGGCCGCGGTCGACCACCGTGGCCTGTGCGGCCGCCAGCTCGGCCTGCGTGCGCTCCAGATGCGCCGCCTGCGTCGGGCTCAGGTGGCCCGTGCGCAGGCCTTGTGCGATCCAGCGCTGCTGCTCCGCGTCGCGCAAGGCCGCCGTGCGCAGGTGCATGCGATCGAGCGTGTCAGCGCGTGCGTCGTTGCGGCGCGCCAATTCGGCGTCGCGCATCGCGGTCGTCAACAGTCGCTCGCTGTCGGCCAGCTGCGCCGGGTGCGTGCCGTGGGTCTCCAGCGCGCTGGCCTGCGCCCGGTAGACATCGGCCACCTGCGTTTGCAGGGCCGCCGCTTCTTGCGGTGACATGCGGGCGTGGCCGAGATCGGTGGCCACGCGCCGCTGTGCGGCGGCGTTGTGCGCAATCGTGCGCGCGAGTGCGGGGTGACCTTGGCCGCCGGTGCTGTGGGGTGCAGTGGCGCCTGCGGCCTGTGCACTCACGGCCGTGGTGACGGCAGCGGCCAGGGCCAGTGACGTGACGATGAATCGGGTCGACATGATGACCTCTGTGGAATGAAGTTGCGGAATCCGGGCCGCAGCGCGGCCCGGCACGACACCCGAGTTGACGTCAACCCAGGTTGACCGGCACGAAGATCTGCTGCCCGTCGCGGGCGATCAGCAGCGCCACGTGCTTGGGCTGTTGACGCATCACCTCGCGCACCTGATCGACGGCATGCACGGGCTTGCCGTTGACGGCAAGCAGCACGTCGCCGGCCTGCACGCCGGCCTCGCGCGCCGGGCCACTGGCCTGCTCAATCAGCAGCCCGTGGTCGACGCCGGCCTCGCGCATCTCGTCGCGTTGCAGCGGGCGCACGGCCAGGCCCAACGAGCCGTGATCGGCGCTGGCGACGGCGCCGGCATTCTCGGCGCGTGCCTTGCCGAGCGCCACAGACAGCGTGTGCGACGACTTGTCGCGCCACACCTGCAGCGCCAGCTTGTCGCCCGGCTTGGCCAGGCCGACGCGGCTGGACACGTCGCCGGCGGTGTGCACCGGCGTGTCGTCGAAAGCGGTGATCACGTCACCGGCTTTCAGGCCGGCCTCGGCGGCGGCGCTGCCCTTGGCCACGCTGGCGACCAACGCGCCGTCGGGCGACTTCATGCCGAACGATTCGGCCAGCGGCGCCGACAGGTCCTGCAACGTCACGCCCAGCCGCGCGTGCTCGACCGTGCCGTGCGCGACGAGTTCGTCCTTCACGTGCAGCGCCACGTCGATCGGAATCGCGAACGCGAGCCCCTGGAAGCCGCCGCTGCGCGAGTAGATCTGCGCGTTGATGCCCACCACGCGGCCAGCGGCGTCGAACAGCGGGCCGCCGGAGTTGCCGGGGTTGACCGCGGCGTCGGTCTGGATGAACGGCACGTAGCTGTCGCCCGGCAGCGAGCGCCCCTTGGCGCTGACGATGCCTTGCGTGGCGGTCTGCTCGAAGCCGAACGGCGCGCCGATGGCCAGCACGTAGTCGCCCACTTGCACCGACTTCGAATCGCCGAGGTTCACGGTGGGCAGGCCCTTGGCATCGATCTTCAGCACCGCGATGTCGGTGGCGCCGTCGCTGCCCAGCACCTTGGCGGCGAACTCGCGACGGTCGCTGAGCTTGACGGTCACCTGCTTGGCATCCCGCACCACGTGGGCGTTGGTCAGGATCACGCCGTCGGCGCTGACGATGAAGCCCGAGCCCTGGCCGCGAAACGGCATGTCGCCGCGCGGCGGCATCGGGAAGCCCGGCAGCCCGCGGAAGAAGCGGAAGAACGGGTCGTCCTCGAACGATGGCTCGTCGCGATCTTCGGCGCGCTGCAGCCCCGACACCGTGACGCCAACGACGGCCGGACCCTCGGCCTGGACGATGGCGCGGAAATTCGGCGCCGCGCCGCTGGGCAGCGGCTCGATCGCCGGTGTTGCAGCGGGTGCCGCCGCGGTCGGCGCCGGGGTGGCGACCGTGTCTTGCTTGTGCAGCCAATTGGGCAGTGTCCAGGCATCGGCCGATGCGGCGGCCGCGCCGAGCAGCGTCAGTACCGCAGCGGCAGCGATGGGCGTGCGACTCGATGTCATCGTGAACCTCCAGATCTACGGGTGGGCCGAAGGCCTCGGCCATGCCGGCGAATCTAGAGGCGCACGATGAGCGCTGCGTGAAGCGAAGGTGAGGCCAAGATTAGGCGGCCTGAGGCGTGGCGGCGCGCGCCGCCGCGATCGGCAGCCGCACGTGTGCACGCAAGCCGCCCAGCGGCGACGCCTCGAGCTGCACCTGGCCGTCGTGCTGCTGCGCGATCGCGCGCACGATGGCCAGGCCGAGCCCGCTGCCGCCGCCCGTGCTGCCCTCGCGCCGGCGGAAGCGGTCGAACACGCTCTCACGCTCGTGCGGCGGGATGCCGGCGCCGCTGTCGTCGACGCACACCAGCACGTGATCGGATCCTTGCTCGATGTCCACCACCACGTGCGGTGCGGCGCCACCGTGCTGGATGGCGTTGTCCACCAGGTTGCGCATCAGGCTGCGCAGCGCCTGCGCGTCGCCTTGCATCGGCAGCGATTCGGGAGCGCGCAATTCCACGCTGGCTTGCCGCGCGGTGGCCAACGAAGAGGCGTCGGCCAACGCCTGGCGAGCCACCGCGACCAGGTCGAGTGCGTCCATCACCGGCACACCGGGCTCGGCGCGCGCCAGCGCAAGCAACTGCTCGACCAGGCGCGCCGCGCGTTCGATGCCCATGCGCATGCGCTCCAGCGATGCTTCACGCTGCACACCTTCGTCGGCGTTGCGCAGCAAGCCCAACTGCAGCTTCAGCGCGGTGAGCGGCGTGCGCAGCTCGTGGGCTGCGTCGGCCACGAAGGCGCGCTGACTCTCGAACGCGGTGGCCAGCCGCTGCAGCACGTCGTTGAAGGCCGACACCAGCGGCTGCACCTCGGCGGGCAGGCCTTCGGCCGGCAACGGATCGAGCGAACGCGCATCGCGCGTGCGCGCCGCGGCCACCACGCGCTGCAGCGGTGCGAGCGAGAAGCCGACCAGCCACCACATCGCCAGCGCCACCAGCGGCGAGGCGGCGACGATCGGCAGCACGCTGCGGGCTGCCGCCGCCGTGGCCAGGCGGCGGCGCACCGCCAGCGGTTGCGCCACCTGCACCACGCGTTGCGGCGTGGCGGTGCCGAACACGCGCCACGTGGTGCCGCGCAACTCGACGTTGCTGAAGCCCAGCACGGCGCGCGCCGGCAGCGGTTGCGGCACCGGCGATGGCACGCTGCTGTACAACGCCACGCCGTCGACCGACCAGATCTGCACCAGGTAGTCGAACTCGGGGTTGGCCAGCGCATTGCGTTCGTCTTCCGAGATGCGCCCCTGGTCGCGCAGCGACAGCGCCATCTGGCGCAGGTGGTAGTCGAACAGCTCGTCGGCCTCGGCGCGCACGCTCTCGTAGGTGGCGCCGCCGACGAACAGCGCGGCCAGCGCGGCCAGCGCGACCAGGAACGTGAACAGGCGCAGGCGCAGCGATCGCATGCCCTCAGGCCTGCTTGGCCGGCCCCACGTAGTAACCCACCCCGCGCACGGTGTGCAGGATGTCGTCGCCGAGCTTGCGCCGCAGCTGGTGCACGTAGACGCTGATGGCGTTGCTCTCGAGCTCTTCGCCCCAGCCGTAGAGGCGGTCTTCGAGCTGCGCGCGCGACAGGATCGCGCCGGGACGCTCCATCAGCGCAAGCAGCAGCGCGAACTCGCGTGCCGACAACACCACGGCGCGGCCGCCGCGGCTGACCTCGCGCGTGGCCGGATCCAGCCGCAGATCGGCCACTTCGAGCGCGCCGCTGCTGCGCCCGGCCTGGCGCCGCACGACGGCGCGCAGGCGCGCCAGCAGCTCATCGAACTCGAACGGCTTGACCAGGTAGTCGTCGGCACCGGCGTCGAGCCCCGATACCTTGTCGGCCAACGCATCGCGCGCGGTCAGCACGATCACCGGCGTGGCGTCGCCGCGCGCGCGGGCGGCCTTCAGCACATCGAGGCCGCTGCGCTGCGGCAAGCCGAGGTCGAGCAGCACGGCGTCGAAGCGCTCGCTGGCGAGCACGGCATCGGCGGCGCGGCCATCGCGCACCCAGTCGGCGGCGAAGCCCTGCCTGCGCAGCGCCTCGCGCAAGCTCTCGCCGATCATCTGGTCGTCTTCCACCAGCAGCACGCGCATCGGGATCCCCGCGCCGCCCTTGGGCACGCGGCGCGGCACAACCCTAGCACGCGTCGCGCGTCAACCCGGAATGCGCACCGGCAGCTGCGAAAACCCGCGCACGAAGGTCGAGCGCACGCGCACCGGCTCGCCGACGACTTCGAACACCGGGAAGCGCTTGAGGATCTCTTCCCACAGGATGCGCAGCTGCAGCTCGGCCAGCCGGTTGCCGACGCAGCGGTGAATGCCGAAGCCGAACGACAGGTGCTGGCGCGGCCGCGCGCGATCGATGATGAACTTGTTTGCGTCCTCGATCGCGCTGTCGTCGCGATTGCCCGACAGGTACCACATCGCGACCTTGTCGCCGGCCAGGATGCGCTTGCCGCCGACCTCGCTGTCTTGCACCGCGGTGCGCCGCATGTACGCCAGCGGCGTCTGCCAGCGCACGACCTCGGGCACCAGGCTCTCGACCAGCGCGGGGTTGGCGCGCAGCTTGGCCCATTGATCGGGGTTGTCGTGCAGCGCCAGCAGGCCGCCGGTCATGCTGTTGCGCGTGGTGTCGTTGCCGCCCACGATCAGCAGCACCAGGTTGCCCATGTACTCCAGCGGGCTCATGTTGCGCGTGGCGGGGCCGTGCGCGAGCATCGAGATCAGGTCGCTGCCGGGCGGCGCGTTGACGCGCTCGTTCCACAGGCGGGTGAAGTACTCGAGCATCTTGCCGAGCTCGGCCATGCGCTCGTGCGGCTCCAGCGCGTCGGGGTTGATGGCCTTGTTCATGGTGGACACGTCGGACCACCAGGTGAGCAGGCGCCGATCCTGCAGCGGGAAGTCGAACAGCGTGGCCAGCATCAGCGTGGTCAGCTCGATCGACACCTTGTCGACCCAGTTGAAGGTTTCGTTGCGCGGCAGGCTGTCGAGCACGCTGCAGGTGCGCTCGCGGATCAGCCCCTCCATCTTGGCCAGGTTGGGCGGCGCCACGATCGGCGTCACCGCCTTGCGCTGCTCGTCGTGGCGCGGCGGATCCATCGCGATGAACATCTGCAGCTTCTCGCCCTCGGGCGGGTCGGTCAGCGTGATGCCGCCGCGCGACCAGTCCGACGAGAAGAGGTCGTGGTGGGTGTCCACGTGCATGATGTCGGCGTACCGGGTGATCGACCAGTACGGCCCGAAGAACGGGCTCACCGACTTGTGCACCGGGGCGTCGCGGCGCAGCCGCTCGAAGTAGTGGCCCACCGTGTCGTGCACGAAGTACTCCGGGTCCGCCGGGTCGATTTCGTCCAGCGGCATCGCCATCGCGGCATCGCGCGCTTGTTGTTGAACAGCGGTCAGGGGCGTCATCGCGGGCTCCTAGAAAAACGTTTTCAATGCTGGCCTTGCGGCAACGACACCACGATGCCGTCGAGCGCATCGGTGATCCGCACCTGGCAACCCAGCCGTGACGTGGGGCGCGGGTCGACGGTGAGGCCGAGCATGTCTTCTTCGTGGTCAGAACGGGGCGACAGCCGAGCCGACCACGGTGCCTCGATGAACACGTGGCAGGTGGCGCAGGCGCAGTTGCCGCCGCAGTCGCCATCGATGCCGGGCACGCCGTGGTCGGTGGCTGCGCGCATCAGCGTGGTGCCAGCGGGCAGCTCGACCACGTGGTGCTCGCCGGCGAAGGTGATGAAGGTGACTCGGGGCATGTTTTCAGGGGTCAGAGGGGATTGCAATCACCTTGCCGCAGCGGGCCGGCCGGCGCATCGGAGTGATCCCTAGCGGCAGTGGTCCACCACCGATGCTAGGGACGGATGTAGGCGTAGCCTTGCTGTTGCTTCTTCATCAATTCGACCACGCCGGCGCTCACGTAGCCGATGTTGGGCAGCATGTCGGGGGTCGACAGCTTCTGTGCCTTCATCGTGTTCTCGCAGGCCACGACCTTGACGCCGGCACTCAACGCATCGGCCACCCGCTTGGCCACCGGCGAGTCGGACTTCAGCATGCCGATGCCCGGGCCGTAGACGACGATCTCGAGCTCCGTGGCTTCGGGTCCGCCGAGGTCGTCTTGCACGTTGCGCGCATTGTTGAGCGCGAGGTTCCACTTCTGCGCATCGTTGTCGCTGACCTGGATCACCAGCTTGTGCAGCGCGGGCCCGCTGCGCTGGGCCAGCGCTGGCGCGGCCGCCAGCCACGCGAGCGCAGCGACGATCAACCAGCAGGTGCGGCGCGCGACGGTCGGCATGGTGGGCCTTTCGGAAGGCGGTGAATGCTGCATTGTGTGCGAAGCGGCTCGGCTGTCGGGCATGCACAATGGCCGGCCGACGGCACGCATCGACAAGGAGACCCCCGTGATTCGATTGGCCCGCATCGTTGCGCTGGCTGCGCTGTCTGCCGCCGCATTCAGCCCTGCCGTTCATGCAGCCGACTACCCGGTGCG
>JBIODO010000076.1:0-12956 GCA_044445225.1 Burkholderiales bacterium | reverse complement strand
GCAGGTCACGCAGTTCCAGCTGCTCGGCACGGCGCCCGACACGCTCGAGCTGCGCTTCGAACCCGCGATGGCCGATGCGGCAGCCGCCTATTCGCGGGCATGCACCGCGCTGCGCGCGTTCCTGTCGCAGCACGGCCTGGAGGCGGTGCACATCGTGCACGGGCGGCAGCCGCCGTTTCGCGAGCCCGCCAGCGGCAAACTGTGCCGCGTGCGGCTCGCTCCGGCCATGGCGCGACGGGCCCGAGGCACTGCCCAGGCGGGCGCGTTGGCTGAACAGTTGCGGATCGCACGCCGTGACGGCCGCGAAAGGAGCACCCGATGAGTTGGCTCTCGCAGCATGACCTCGAGCAACTGGTGTCGACCGAGTCGATGCCGGCGCTGCCGATCCCCACGCGGCCGGTGTCGTCCGACGAGTCCATGCCGGCGCCGCAATCGGCGCGGCCGCGTCAGCAGGCCTGAATCGGCGTCGCACGCGGCCGGCGCGTGGCGCAGCCGGGAACCCACCGGCTGCCCCGTAGCTGCGGCTACTTCTTCTTGGACTCCGATGGCTTGGCCTCGGTCGGCTTGGGCACGTCGCCGATCACCGTCTTGAGCGGGCACATCGAGAAGGCGGGGCACTTCTTGCAGCCGGCAACGACTGCGATCGGGCACAGCGTCATGGTGGCTCCTCGCTGGAATCTGGCGGCAAGCATACGCCTGCTGTCGCGCCGCCCCGAGCGCGAGGCGTCGCCCCGAGCGTGAGTACCGACCGCACGTAGCGCCGGCGCCGTGTGCCCGGTTTGTTTTGAATCAAGACGCTTCGGCGCGGCATTCTCTAAGGTGCATGGCAAATGCATTGATGAGCCCACTTCGAGGAACCCATGAGATCCGTCAAACACGCCCCGCTGCCGCGTTGTGTGCGGGCGCTGCTGGTTGCAGCGTGCCTCGCAGCACCCTTGCTGTCGGCATCGCAACCTGCCAAGTCGCCTGCGCCCGATGCCGACGCGCCCCGCGGCGCGCCGATACGCGCGATGCTCACCAGCCCGCCGCACGTGCCGCCGCCCACTGGGCGCAAGCAGCCGGCCAAGGTGATCGTCGAACTCGAAGTGGTCGAAAAGGAGATGCCGATCTCCGAGGGCGTGAACTACACCTTCTGGACCTTCGGCGGCACCGTGCCCGGCAGCTTCATCCGCGTGCGCCAGGGCGACACGGTGGAGTTCCACCTGAAGAATCACCCGAGCAGCAAGATGCCGCACAACATCGACCTGCACGGCGTCACCGGCCCGGGCGGCGGCGCGGCGTCGAGTTTCACCGCGCCCGGCCACGAATCGCAGTTCACCTTCAAGGCGCTCAACGAAGGCATCTACGTGTACCACTGCGCCACCGCGCCGGTGGGCATGCACGTGGCCAACGGCATGTACGGGCTGATCCTGGTGGAGCCGCCCGAGGGCATGCCCAAGGTCGACCACGAGTACTACGTGATGCAGGGCGACTTCTACACCACGGGCAAGTACCGCGAGAAGGGCAATCAGCCCTTCGACATGGAAAAGGCGATCGACGAACGCCCCACCTACGTGTTGTTCAACGGCGCCGAGGGCGCGCTGACGGGCGACAAGGCGCTGAACGCGAAGACCGGCGAGTCGGTGCGCATCTACGTGGGCAACGGCGGGCCCAACCTGGTGTCGAGCTTCCACGTGATCGGCGCCATCTTCGAGCAGGTGCGCTACGAAGGCGGCACCAACGTGCAGCAAAACGTGCAGACCACGCTGATCCCGGCCGGCGGCGCGGTGATCGTGAAATTCACGACCAAGGTGCCCGGCAGCTACGTGCTGGTGGACCACTCGATCTTCCGCGCTTTCAACAAGGGCGCGCTGGCGATCCTCAAGGTCGATGGCCCGGAGAACAAGAGCATCTATTCGGGCAAGGAGCTCGACGCGGTGTACCTCGGCGACCGCGCCGGCCCCAACCTCGCGGCCGTGACCAAGGCCACGCAGTCGTCTGCTGCCGGCACGCTGACGGTGGAGGATCAGGTGCGCGCCGGACAAGAGCTGTTCGCGGGCACGTGCTCGGTGTGCCACCAGGCCAACGGCGCGGGGCTGCCGGGCGTGTTTCCGCCGCTGGCGAAATCGGACTTCCTCGCCGCCGACATCAACCGGGCCGCGCGCGTCGTGCTGCACGGCCTGACCGGCAAGGTCACCGTCAACGGCCAGGAATACAACTCGGTGATGCCGCCGATGAATCAACTCAACGACGACGAGGTGGCCAACATCCTGACCTACGTGCTCAACAGCTGGAACAACCCGGGCGGCCGCGTGACCACCGACGAGGTGAAGAAGTTGCGTGCCGCGCCAACGGCCGCTGCCACGCCCACGCATTGAGGGCGTCCGCCACTTGGTGAAGACGATGAAACCCGTGCTGGTGGCCCTTGCGCTCGCTGGTTGCTGTGCTGCGGCGCCGGCTGCGGACTACCTGCCTGTGCCCGGCGGCCGCTTCGAGAGCGTGCTGCCGCAAGGCCCGGTGGCCAGCGTGTCGACGCCGGTCGAGGTGGCGCCCTTCGCGTTGCGCGCCACGCCGGTCACGGTGGGCGAGTACCTCACCTTCGTGCAGCAGCACCCGCAGTGGCAGCGCCAGCGCGTGCCATCGATCTTTGCCGACCGCCGCTACCTGGTGGACTGGCCGTCGCCGGCGCGGCCGCCTGCGAACACATCGCCCGACAGCCCAGTGGTCAACGTGAGCTGGTTTGCTGCCAGGGCCTATTGCGAAAGCGAAGGCGCAAGGCTGCCCACCTGGCTGGAGTGGGAGTACGCGGCCGCGGCCGACGAGTCGCGGCGCGACGCGCGCACCGACCCGGCGTGGCGGCGTCGCGTGCTGTCGTGGTACGAACGCCCGGCCAGTGCTGTGCTGCCAGCGGTGGGCGGGCCACCCAACGTGTACGGCGTGAGCGACCTGCATGGTCTGGTGTGGGAGTGGGTGGACGACTTCAACGCGCTGTTCGTCGCCGGCGACAGCCGCACGCAGGGCGACCCCGACAAGCTCAAGTTCTGTGGCGCCGGCGCCATCAGCATCGTCGACCGCGACAGCTACGCCGTGCTGATGCGCGTGGCGCTGCTGTCGTCGCTGGGTGCGGCCGACACCACCAGCACGCTGGGCTTTCGCTGCGCCCGGCCGATCCACGGAGACACACCATGACGACTGACTTTTCGATCGTTCGGCGCCGTCTCGTGGGCGGCCTGGGCGCACTGGCCTGCGCGCCATTGGCTGCGCTGGCCGGCGCCGAGCCTCTACCCGGCGATTCGGTGTACCAACTGCAGGCCACCCTGACCGACCACAACGGCCGGCAGCTCGAGCTGTCGTCGATGCGCGGGCAACCGCTGCTGACGAGCATGTTCTACAGCTCCTGCGAGATGGTGTGCCCGATGATTTTCGAGACCATCCGCCTGACCCTCGACGCGCTGCCGGCGGCGCAGGGCCAGCGCATGCGGGTGCTGATGATCAGTTTCGACCCGGCGCGCGACACCGTGCCGGTGCTGCAGAAGACGGCACAGGCGCACGGCTGCGACGCGCGCTGGACGCTGGCGCGCTGCGACGAGCGCACGGCGCGCGAGGTGGCCGCAGCGCTGGGTGTTCAATACCGGCGCCTGGCCAGCGGCGAGTTCAATCACTCGAGCATCATCGAGCTGCTGGACGCCGACGGTCGCATCGCGGCGCGCAGCGGCCAGCTCGGCAGCGTGGATGCCGCTTTCGTCAAGGCGATCCGCCAGGTGGCGGCGAAGAACGCCTGAGCGCAGGTGCGGCCTGAGGCCGCGGGCGCCCGCGCCGCGCTCAGGCGGCTGCGGCGCTGACCAGCGCGTGCAGCGCGGGCTCGTTCAAGATCTCGACTTGCCGCTGGTGCACCTTGAGCACCCCATCGTCGTGGAATTTCGAGAAGCAACGGCTCACCGTCTCGAGCTTCAGACCCAGATAGGTGCCGATTTCCTCGCGGGTCATGCGCAGGATCAGCGAGTTGGGTGAGAACCCGCGGGCCTTCAGGCGCTGTGCCAGATTGAGCAGGAACGCCGCCAGGCGCTCTTCGGCCCGCATGCTGCCGAGCAGCATCATCACGCCGTGGTCGCGCACGATCTCGCGGCCCATGATGCGGTGGAATTGCCGCTGCAGCTCGGTGAAATCGCGCGACAGGCTCTCCAGCTGCGTGTACGGGATGACGCAGACCTGCGAGTCCTCCAGGGCCACCGCGTTGCAGGTGTGATGGTCGCTGCTGATGCCGTCAAGGCCCAGCAGCTCGCCGGCCATCTGAAAGCCGGTGACGTGCTCGCGCCCGTCTTCCGAGGAGGTGCAGGTCTTGAAGAAACCCGTGCGAACGGCATACAACGCTTCGAATGACTTGCCCGTCTCGTACAACAGCGCGCCGCGCTTCACGCTCAGCCGGCGTGCAACCAGGCCATCGAGCCGCGCCATCTCGCTGTCGGTGAACCCCACTGGCAGGCAAAGCTCGCGCAGGCCGCAGTTCGAACAGGCCGTTTTGAGTGCGATGGCCGTCAGCGGGTGCGTGGCCGGAGGTGCGGTGTTTGACATGGCTTAACTGGGATTGTGATCGAGCGCCTTGTCGGGGAAGCCGGACAACAAAAGCTTGAGTTCAATCAATGCCAACGGTGAACCGCGGGCTCACCATCCGCGCATGTGTGCGGTTTCGTCGATCGGTACGTCCGAGTCGCGCCTCCCATTGTCTCAGGAGCTGCTGCGTCGATTCGACACGGCCGGCCCACGCTATACATCCTATCCCACCGCCGATCGCTTCGTCGAAGCCTTCGGCGCCGCCGAGGCGCAATTGGTCATGAAGCAGCGCTCGGGCGGCGCCACATTTGGCGGCCCCAAAGCGTTGTCGGTGTACGTGCACATCCCGTTTTGCGAGTCGGTGTGCTACTACTGTGCATGCAACAAGGTCATCACGAAGCACCACGAGCGAGCCGCTGAGTATCTCGACGCGCTCGAGGCCGAGATGCGGCTGGTGGTCAAGTCGCTGGGCACCGACCAGCCGGTGAGCCAGCTCCACTTTGGCGGTGGCTCGCCGACGTTCTTGTCGGACCCGGAACTGCAGCGCGTGGTGGGCTCGCTGCGCAGCGCCTTCCGGCTCAACCCGGATATCGAGATGTCGATCGAGGTCGACCCGCGCACGGTCACCTCGGCGCGCCTGGCGCACTTGCGCGAGCTCGGCTTCAATCGCATCAGCTTCGGCGTGCAGGACTTCGACCCCGACGTGCAGCTGGCCGTGCACCGGGTGCAGCCGTTCGAGAGCGTGCGCGACCTGATGCACAGCGCTCGAGCGCTCGGCTATCAATCGATCAACGCCGACCTGATCTATGGCCTGCCTCGCCAGACCCCGGAGAGTTTTGCGCGCACGGTGCAACAGATCGGCGAACTGAGGCCAGACCGCATTGCGCTTTATGCCTACGCGCACTTGCCGGAGCGGTTCAAGCCGCAGCGCCGCATCCTGGCCGAGCAACTGCCCAGCAGCGCGCAGCGGGTGGCCATGCTGGGTGGTGCGATCGCCGGTTTTCTGGGCCGCGGCTACAGCTACATCGGCATGGACCATTTCGCGTTGGCCGAAGACTCGCTGTCGGTGGCCAAGCGACAGGGTCGCCTGCATCGCAACTTCCAGGGCTACAGCACCCAGCCCGACTGCGATCTGATCGGCCTGGGCGTGTCGTCCATCGGCCGAGTGGGCGCGGCCTACTATCAAAATGCCAAGACCCTGCCAGAGTACTACGACGCGGTGCGGCAAGGGCAGTTGCCGGTGGCGCGTGGCTTCGCGTCGACGCGCGACGACCTGCTTCGGCGCGCCGTCATCATGGCGCTCATGTGCCAGGGGTGGGTGGATTTCGAGGCCATCGAACTCGCGCACCTCGTGCGCGTGCGCAGCTACTTTGCCAGCGAACTCGCGCAGCTGGGGCCGTTCGCCGAAGCGGGGCTGGTCGAGCTCGAGCCCGACGGCATCCGCGTGACCGCGGCCGGCTGGTACCTGGTGCGCGCGATTGCGATGGTGTTCGACCGGCATCTGCAGGCCGACCGGTTGCGCGAGCGGTTCTCCCGCGTCATCTGATCGGCGCCGGCGCGCTGCGGCGCGGGCGCTGCAGCGTCAGCTGGGGGCCGGTCCCAGGCCGACGGGGCCCGGCACGGTGTTGACGATGCGCGTGAAGAGCGCCGCGTACTCGGCCTCGGGTTGTGCGCCGGTCAGCGGGTCGCGGTTGGCGAGGAACGCGTCGTCGAGGTCTTTCCAGTCTGCCGCGGTGAGCGACTGTTCGGCCAGCGGCAGAATCTCGCGCTCCTCGAGCGCCATGTGGCCGAGGTAGAAGTCGACATAGCGGGCCGCGGTCTCTTCGAACTCGCGGCGGCGCGACTCGCCCATCATCTCGAAGGCCAGCAGCGCATGCTCCAACTCGCGGATTCTCGACTCGCCTCGTGCGTGGTCGAGATCGAGGTGATCGAGCAGATCGCGGTGCTGCGGCGTGCGCGCGCGCAATTTCGGAAACAGCAGTTCTGTTTCCTTGCGGTGGTGGCGTTTCTCGGGAAACTCGTCTACGTAGAACAGCATCGCGCGCAAGGCCGCGAAGTCGGGCAACGTGCCAGCGCGGCGGTGCTGCGCCAGCAACAGCAAGATGGAGCGAAGCATCGCCGACAGCGCGGCGTGCTCGCCGCGGATGATCTCGAGGGCTTTGTGCGTCATGAGGGGCCTCGTTGCATTGCGCGCGGTCGCTGGGGCGCCTGGCCGGTCGCGCGGATCATTTTGCTTGCAGCGCGGCGCCTGTGGGTCAAAGGGTGCGTCTGCCTGCGGGCCATCGCCTTGACAAGCGACAAGTCTCGGCGAAAAACCGTCGCGGACGCGGTGGATGCGCGAGGTGCCTCACACGAGAGTCCCATCGTCCATTCAACCTTGGCGGTGTCAGCCCGGGCGGCCGTCCAGCCGCGGCCGCGTGAGCGCGGGCCAGTAGCGCACTGCGTACAAGCCGAATCCTGCCGACCACAGCGCGGCCGAGACGAGCACCGCTGCGAAGGTCTGCGCCGGCGCGGCCAAGGGCCACACGACCCGCGTGACGGCGGCCAGCAGCACGAGCGCATAGCAGGCCGTGTCGAATCGGTCGGCGCGAAGCGGGCGCGCCGTGTGGCCACGCGCCGTGCGCGTGATCATGCCGATGATGAGGCCGCCGGCGGCGCCCGCCGTCAAGGCGTGGGTCGCCGCCGACGCGGGTGCCACGCCGAGTTCGGCCAGCGCGCGAAGCAGCAGGTGCACCGGCACCCACAGGTACGCCAGGTGCAGCACCCAGACCATGGGCACGCGACGGGTGCGCCAGGGATGCCACAACAGCCAGCGCGCGGCGTGCGCCGCACCGGCCCCAAGCGCCAGCGCGGCCAGCGCGATGCCGTTCAGACCCAGCGTGTCGGCCACGATCAACAGCAGCACCGAACCGAGCGCCCCTTTCTCCAACCACGGTTGCCGAGTGGCCGCTGCGCCGGCCACGCCGTTGTTGGTGAACATCGGGATCACGCGGCCGGCCATCACCGAGATGATGAACAGCACGAGGTCCAGCGCCAGCCGAATGCCCGGCCAGCCCGGCGCTGCGATGACCCCGAGGTGCGACAGGTGGATCCACCCCGCCGCCGCGGACAGCAGCACCAGCAGCGCGACGAAGAAGTAGTTGCGCCGGTTGCGGGCCTTGATGAAGGGAACCGCCAGCGCCGCTGCCGCAGCGAGCGGGAATGCCACGTTGGCCGCGGCCGCGGCCCAGCCAAACGGCGTCAGCACGAGCACCCGCGCTGCGACCCACAACGCAGCCAGTGCTGCCAGCGGCAGGCCCTGCGCGGTAGTTAATTGCGTCCAGTTGCTGCCGGCGGTGAGCAGGAAGCCCACGATCACCGCCAGCGTGAAGCCGAACAGCATCTCATGCGCATGCCACAGAGGCCCCTGCAGGTAGCCATGGACGAGCAGGCCACTGAACTGCAGGCCCCACAACGCGATCGACAGCGCGGCGAAGACGCTGGCCAATAGGTAAAACGGACGGAAGCCGAGATCCCACAGCGTGAACCGGTTCGCGGGCACGCGAGGCGGCTCGTCAAGGCTCAGCAGGCTGGTCATGGTGTGGTCGTGCAGAGGAATGGGTCGACCGCCAGGTCAGTGCGGCGCCGAGCACGGTGGCCGCGAACAGCACGATGGCAACGGCATTGGCGGCGGCGCCCAGCGCGAGCCAGCGAGGATCCAAAGGAGCGAGCAACAATCGCACGAGCAGCGAGCCGTGCAACACCGCCAGCGGCACATAGAAGACCCAGCCGAACTGCAGCTTCACGCCAGCGACTGCCGGCAAGATGACCGGTGCGTGGCCCAGCATCATGCTGAACACGAAGCCCAGCGCCAACGCGTGCAGTGCGGCATCGCGGGTCGGCTGGCCCAGCGACGCCGCTGCCCATGCGACACCGGACACACCCAGCCAGAGATACCCCAGCAGCAGGCACACTGCCATGTAGCGGCTGAGCCCGTGGGCTTGGATGGTGCGTCGCGCGATGTCGAAGAAGAGCAGCCACACGGCCAGGCCCAGCAACGACGCGCCCACCAGCGTGCCCGCCCACGGCAGCGCCAGCGAACTCGCCGCGCAACCCAGCAGCAAAGTGCCCACCAAGATGAACAGCGCCGGCGCTGCAGCGCGACGACGACGCATCAGGCGCGTCATCTCGAGCCGCTCGGCAGCGATGGTGAGCACGAGAAAGCAAAGCCACCACGGCACCACCGCCTCGGCACGCGCGCCCAGCGCGTAGAGCAGGTTGCCCGCCAACCACGCCACGGCCGCGGCGAGCAGCAAGGCCGTGTGGGCAGCGCGCTGGCGCATCACCACCAGCGTGTTCACCGCGACGAAGGCCAGCGCGGCGGCGGCGCTCAGCCATGCGGCCGCATCCGTGGCACCGGCCAGCATCAGCAGCCCCGACAGGCCCGAACCCAGCGGCGCCGCGAACGCGAACGGCGCCTTCACCGCCACCGCGCGCTCGATGCCGATGACGGTGCCCAGGAACGCGCAGATCATAAGAAACGAATGGGCCAGCACGGCCTGACCGAGCCAGGTGCCTGCGGCCTGCCACGGCAGACCGACCCCGGCGCGCAGCAGCCCGCCGGCGATGCCCGCGACCAGCGACGCGATGATGGCCATCACCAGCAGCGAGCGCGCCACGACGGAGCGCATCGGCAGGCGCGACGCGGCTCGATCGTTCATGCCGTGCCGTCCGCTTCAGTCGCGCGACCAGCCCATGAAGGCCTTGGCGCGGGCGCTCATGCGGTCGGTCGACCAGGCAGGCTCCCACACCAACTCGACATCGAGCTGCGTATCGGACGGTGTGACGCGCGCCAACTCGGCTTCAATGTCACCGATGATGAGGTCGGTGACAGGGCACGCCGCGGAGGTCATCGTGACCTGCACGTGCACGCGCCGCTCGCGCACCGCAACGCCATACACGAGACCGACATCCACGATCGTCATCGCCACTTCCGGGTCGACGACTCGCCGCAGCGCGTCGTCGATGGGCTTGCGCATCGACTCGGGCCCTGCGTAGGCATAGCGCGGCGCCTCGGGCGGGGGCGGGGTCTCGTGGTCCATGCCCAGCGGCGCGATCTCAGGAAACCCGCGCGGGCAGGCCGATGTTCAGCGTGCGGATGAGCGTGGCGCGGTTGCGCACCAGGTCGGCCAGCGTGTACTGGTCGAGCACCGCGTAGAACGCGTCGACCGCCTCGCCGAGCGCGCCGCGCAGCTGGCAGCCGCGCGAGATGACGCAGCTGCCGCCATCGTCTCGAAAGCACTCCGCGGGCAGCGCGTGGCCTTCAGTGCGGCGCACGACCTCGCCAACGCAAAGGGTTTGCGCGGGGGCTGCCAACGCCAGTCCGCCGCCGTTGCCGCGAACGGTGCCGACCCAGGCCTGCTTGCCGAGGAAGTGCACGACCTTGGTCAGGTGATGCTCGGACACGTCGAACGCCCGGGCGATTTCATGGATGGTGGCGCGACGCGCGGGCTCGGCCGCGAGATAGATGAGCACCCGCAAGCTGTAGTCGGTGAATGCGGTGAGCTTCATCGTGGCGCCATCTTCAGCGTACAAAGATGCATTGCTGATGCGGCTATGCTAAAGACGCCGCCGCCAGGGAGAATTGACCGATATCAACAACTCGCCTGCTCGGGCGCCGAGGGCAGTGATGCCAAGCAGTTGCATGTGCGCATCCAAGGAGGCATTCGTGCGTCACCCTCTCCATCGCGCAGCGCTCGTTGCGCTCCTCGTGAGTCGACGCCTGACGCTGCTGGCGCTCGCCCTGTTCGCCTCCTGCGCCGCCGAGGCCTTCGGCCCCGATGGGCATCGCACGGTCGGCGCCATTGCCGACCGTCTGATTGCCGGCTCGCACGCCGCAACCGAAGTCGCCGCGTTGCTTGGCGGTCTATCGCTCGAGGACGCAGCCGTGTGGGCCGACTGCGCCAAAGGCGTCGATGACCAAGCGCTCAAGTACGTCGACGCCAACCAGTACCCGGAGTGCGCGATCTACGAGACGCCGCAAGGCATCGCGGCCATGGAGGACTTCGTCACGCGCAACCACCAGCAGTGCCAACCCGCTGCAGGCGATGAGATCTGCCACAAGGGCTACCACTACAGCGACATCGCGATCCAGCACACTCAATACGACAGCAGCCGGATCGGTGCCCGGGCGACCGACATCGTCGGTGCGCTCAAGGCGGCGCTGATCGTGCTGAATGGCGGCCCATCGCGGGCGCCTTTCAGCTTCAAGGACAAGCGCGAGGCGTTGCTCGTGCTTGCGCACTACGTTGGCGACATCCACCAGCCGCTGCACGTGGGCGCGGTGTACCTCGGCACCAGCGGCCTGCGAGTCAATCCGGACGTCGGCGCCTACAAGCCGGCCACCTTCACCCGGGGAGGCAACCAACTGCTCGTCGGCGGCAACGTGCATGCGAAGCTGCATGGCCGATGGGATGAAGTTCCGGCGGCGCTCAAGCCGGCCAAGGCCGATGAGCTCGCCGCCGTCGCCCGGGGCATTCCTGTCAGCAGCGGCGGCCTGCCCGACTGGCCGCAGCTGTGGGCGAGCGAGTCGCTGCGCGATGCGAAGAAGGCGTTCGTCGGCATCAAGTTCGCGGCGAAGTCGGGCACCACCTGGAGCACCACCTTGCCGCCGAACTACACCGACACGATGACGGCCATCAAGACCGAGCGCATCGAAAAGGCCGGCGCCAGACTGGCGCAGATCCTGCAGACGATCTGGCCGTGAGGCGGCGCGTGTCTTCTGCGATGACTGGTGGACGCCGCGGTGCTTCAATTCAGCAACCCTCGCTACCATCCCGCTCTGTGCTCAACCGAACGGGTCGCGCAGAATCTTGCCAATCGCCCCAGCATCACGCGGTTTCTTGTCAGGCGGTGCCGTTCCCTTGGGACCCGCATAGCTGGCGGGCGGGCGCGGCGTTTCGCGGTCCAGCCTGGCGGCCAAAGGCGCCCCCACGCTGGTGCCATTCATCCGGAACGACACCCCAGACAGATTGCCGATGCTCCGCCTTCCCTTCAGCATGTCGCCATCGTCGACCCTCACAGAAACGTCCGGGCCATGAATCGAACCATCGCGCGACGGGCCACGCGAGGAATACTCGGTGGGCGGTGGCTTGCGCCTCACGCCGATGACTCCACCCACGCGGACCACGCCTTTGGCAGTGGCCAGCCCTTGCAAGGTGCCTTTACCAGACGCACCGACGAAACCGCGTCGTCCGTTGGAGACGAAAGTGGACTGAGCCGTCCGCAGCGGAAACCCCAGCGCCCGCTTGATTCTGCCGATGAACAGGTGCACCGGCTTCTTCGAGCCAGTCTTCGTCGTCAGCTTGATCGTCCAGTCGCCGACGGTTGCGCAGGCCCGGGCACCGGACACGGCCGTGGGCGCCAGGCGGATCAGGCACAAGGTGCAGCCCTTGCCGCGCCAGGAGGTCGACACGACCGACGCGGCGGCTGCACGCGGATCCGGCCAGTGCGCAGTCTGGCCGGGCATCACACGCGCAGCCTGTCGGCCGTCGGGCGCGAAAAGCTCCACCTGAACCTCAGCCATCGAGTCGTTCGCTGCGGTGGGCAACCAGATCTCGACACTGGCCGGCAGCTCACTCGCCGGCGGCACGCGCCACAGGAACGACGTGGGCGCCGACGGACTCAATACCGCCCGGGCATGAAGCCTCTCGTCGAAGCCGTTGCCGGCAGCGATGTAGATGCGGTTCAGGGCGCGGCGAGGCCCCCATTGCGTGAACGCCTGCAGTGCACGCTCGACGATTGAACTGCCGTCGTTTGGACCCTGCGAGGAACCTTCGCTGAGCGACACGATCACGCGCTCGCCCGGTTCACGGTGCGATTCGATCCACACGAGGGCATCCACGACATGCCGGCTCAACACCGCTCGGTTGGGTGCGCTGAGCAGGCCTTGCGGCAGTTGCACGAACAGAACATCCGGCGTTTCGTCGTCGCGCGTGTCGCCCAGCGGACGCAAGCCGTCGTCCAACAGGATGCCCAGCGAGTGCGCGCCATGGGACTCGCGCATGCGCAGCGCCTGGTAGCCCAGCGACTCGTACGCGAGGCACTCATCCCCAGCCGCTGCGCGGATGACCGCGTTGAGCTGCTCGCGCGATAGTTCGGTTCCGTACTCGAACCCCTTCGGTTTCGTCCGCGCGTCGTTGGTGGCGGCCGCCTGCTGGTCCCACAGGGCGCGCACCCGCGTCGACCGCATCGTGCCGGATTGCGTGCACAGCAGCGGGTGCATGAACGGGCAGCCATGGTCGATCACGGCAAAGACATCGCGGGTCACACCCGGCCCGATACCCTTTGATGGCGGGCTCCCGCCAGCCACTGAACTCACTGTGAGGTCGCGTTGCAGCGTGAGGCCTGGAACCGGCCGGATTCGTGGTGGCTTCAGGATCTGGGCG
>JBIODO010000075.1:0-12958 GCA_044445225.1 Burkholderiales bacterium | reverse complement strand
CTCCTGCATCGGCAGATCGCCTGGCTTGGCACCGTTGAGGATTCGCGCCACATAGTTGGCCAAACTCCGGAAGATCGCCGTGTAGTCGGGCCATACGATAGCAAGGCGCCCTGGCACCCGGTTGGGTGCGAGCATCGGCAGGCAAAGCGTTCGGTGTGGCCCTCGGCGTAGCGCCCCTCGATGACCAGGTTGCCGCCCTCGGTGAAGCCGAGCTCGCGCAGCCGGACCCGAAACGCCGCCAGCGCGCGCTCGTCATCGGGGCTGTTGGTTGCGGTGTAGCCGAGCCAGCCGACGCGGTAGCTGCGCCCTTGGCCGAACACGCACACGGCGGAACCGCCCAGGCATGCCACCACTGCCGCCGCCACGCGGCGGCGATCGACTGGCGCGAACGCTCCATCAGGGCACCCCAACGTCACCGTTTGTCTTCGCATGGCCTCTCGTTGTGCCGGTGGCTGCTGGGGATTGAAGCACCGGCACTGTGGCGCGGCCAGGGGCTGCTTGTTCACTATTGAACAGGGGCCTGTTCGCTGCTGAACGCGCGCGCGCTGCGGCCGACGACCACGCACCACTGGCCGCGACGTCACGCATACCAAGGAGCCCGAACGCGCGCCGGGCCTGGCCACCAAGCTGACGCTGTTGACCGCGCTGATCAGCGAAGACCTGTTGTGATCCGGCGGCGGTGCCGTATCGCTTAAGCCCGATCGAATGCAACGTTCAATTCCTTGCTGGCTCCAGGGCGCGGCTCGTGTGCCACGATTCGCAGCACGATGAACACCACCTTCACCCCGACCCTGGCCAATGAGCGCGGTGTCGAGCGCCTGGTCACCGGCCAGGCCACGCACGACGGCGCCGGCGTCAAGCTCACCCGCGTGCTGACCAACGACCTGCAGCACCGGCTCGACCCGTTCCTGATGCTCGATGCCTTCGGCACCGACAACCCGGGCGACTACATCGGCGGGTTTCCCGACCATCCGCACCGCGGCTTCGAGACCGTGACCTACATGATCGCCGGGCGCATGCGCCATCGCGATTCAGCCGGCCATGAAGGTCTGCTCACCAACGGCGGCGTGCAGTGGATGACGGCTGGGCGCGGCGTCATCCACAGCGAGATGCCCGAGCAGGAAGACGGCCGCATGGAAGGCTTCCAGCTGTGGCTCAACCTGGCGGCGCAAGACAAGATGCAACCCGCCGGCTACCGCGACATTCCGAGCGGCGAGATTCCCGAGCTCAACATCCCAGGCGTCACGGCGCGCGTGATCGCCGGCGCCAGCCACGGCGTGCCAGGCGCAATGCAGCGCGCGCGCACCGAGCCGCTGCTGCTGGACATCCACCTCGACCCCGGGGCGGTGTTCGAGCAACCGCTGCCGGTGACGCACAACGCATTCGTGTACGTCTACCGCGGTGCGCTCAGGATCATCGATCGCGTGGTCGAGAGCCAGCGCATGGCGATCCTCGCCAACGCGCCCGCCAGCGACGGCGTGGTACTGCGCGCCCTCGATACGCCGACCCGCGCGCTGCTGGTCGCCGGGCGACCGCTGCGCGAGCCGATCATGCAATACGGCCCGTTCGTGATGAACACGCGCGACGAGCTGATGCAGGCGGTGCAGGACTATCAAAGCGGCCGCCTCGCGGCCTGAGCCTCACGCGGGTTTGCGGGCGCGCAGCGCGCACCGCATGCGCAAGAGGCGCCCGCGGCGGGGTGCTCCCCAGCGGCATTCAATCGTGACCGCCGGCCCCCTGCGCACCGAGCGTGAAGTAAAAACTCGCGCCGCCCCCTGGGTGCCCCTCGGCCCACACGCGGCCGCCGTGGCGGTCGATGATGCGCTTGACGATCGACAGGCCGACGCCGAAGCCCTCGTAACTGCTGTCGTGCAGGCGCTGGAACGGCTTGAACAGCCGCTGCGCCGACGCCGGGTCGAAGCCCACGCCGTTGTCGCGCACCAGGAACACCGTCTCGCCGTCGCGCGCCAGCATCGCCACCTCGACCTGAGGCCGTTGCGAGCGGCTGGAGAACTTGACGGCGTTGCCGATCAGATTGGCGAACACCTGGCGCAACAGCTCCGGATCGCAAGTCACCGTCGGCAGACGCGGCGTCACCACGCAGTACGACTGCGCGTTCTGCGGCAGCGCATGGATGACCTCGGCCACCAGTTGCCCGAAGTCGACCTCGCGCAAGTTGAGCGTGGCATCGCTGGCGCGCGACAGCGCGAGCAGCGCCTCGACCAGCTTGACCGAGTTGATGGCTTGCCCCTCGATCAGTTCGAGCATGCGCCGCGCCTGCGCGTGGTCGCCGGCGGCGAGCTGCTCGCGCGCCACCCGCGTGATGCCGACGATGCCGCCCAGCGGGCCGCGCAGATCGTGCGAGACGCTGCGATTGAAGCTCTCCAGGCCGTCGATGGTTTCGCGCAGTTCAGCGGTGCGCAGCGCCACTTGATGTTCGAGCGAATCGTTGGTGGCGCGCAGCATCGCCTGCGCCTGCTCGCGTTCGGCCAGTGCCTGTGCCGCGCGGCGCTGCGCGCGCAGCAACCCGGTGGTCAGCAGGGTGGCGCCCAGCACCGAGAACGGCAACACACCCACCACGCTGAGCAGCTCGGCCCGCACCTGACCCGACACCACCAGCGCCACGTTGGCCGGGTAGGCCAGCAGCGCAACGACCACGAAGCCGTGGCCGCTGCGCGGCTCGCGACGCATCGCCCGCACGAACAGCAGCGCCCAGCCGATCACATACAAGGCCATCACCGTAAAGCCGATGGCCCGGGTCATCAGTTGGGCCAGGCCGATGATCGACGCCGCCACTGCGACGCCGACCGACAGCCCGTTCAGCCGGCGTGCCTCGCGGGCGTCGGTACCGACGTAGTCGATGATTGCCGCGGTGATCAGCACGATCGCCGACAACGCGAAGATCGAAACCAGCGTCGGCGGCGGCGCCGACAGCGCCGCGGTTCCCATACCGGCGACCAGGGCAGCGTACAGCGCGGCGTTGGCCGTGAAGCCGAGCGCCAGCAGCCCGGCCCAATCTCGGCGCAGCGCACGCCAGGCAATCGCGAACAGCAGCGCCAGCACGGCCTGAGACACCAGCCCGACGACGAACAACGCTTGCGCTGTGGTCAAGACGGCATCCGGCGCCGTGGCCGGGTCATTCAACCTTGACGCCCTTCCAGAACGCGACGCGGCCCTTGATCTGCTGGGCTGCCTCGCTCGGCTCAGGGTAGTACCACACGGCGTCGGGGTTCATTTCGCCGTTGACCAGCAGGCTGTAGTAGCGCGCCTGGCCCTTCCAGGGGCAGCTGGTGCGGTGGTTGCTGAAGGTGGTGTACTCGCGCTTGAGCGCGCTTTCCGGAAAGTAGTGGTTGCCTTCCACCACCACGGTGTCGTCGCTTTCGGCGATGACCACGCCGTTCCAGATGGCCTTCATGCGCACTCCCGTAGTCCATCGATGCACCATCGTAGGAGGCGCGAGCATACAGTCAATGAAAAAGGGCATGCACCGTGGTGCATGCCCTTCCGCGGGACGCTCCAGGCGTCCACTGAGGTATCGAGTCAGGCCTGTGCGGCGGTCGCCGCTGAGGCTTGCTGCTGCGCGGCGTGCTCGTTGGTGGCCAGGCCGTTGAGCGCCATCAGGGTGCACGCGGTGACCAGCACCGACAGGGCGATCGAAACGGCTTGGGCGGTGCGGTTGCGCGTCATGGTGGCTCTCCTTGCGTTGCAGTGGCTTCGTCGATGCGCTGCACTGTAGGCAAGGCGCGTGGCCGGCGCGACCGCTTTGCGATCAGGCGGGCGCGCGGGTGATGAACTGCATCTGCGGCGGACAGGCGGATGCGCGGCGCGCTACAGCACCGCTTCGAACGGCAGGCCATCGGGCAAGGCCTCGACGAATTCGGTCACCTGCAGCCCGGCCGCCAGCTCCAGGCTGGAGTCGAACCAGCCGCAACGGCTGAACGCCTCCTCGACCTGCGCGCCGTCGTCCTCGATGATCGCCACCAGCGCCAACTCGTGGATCGGTGTGCGCACGAGCGATGGGCGCGCTCGCGTCGGGCTCGGGACCATGGTGTTCATCGCGGGGCTCCTGATGGGGAATCGATGCGATGAATGGTCGTGGGCCGGCTGCTCGCAGACCATCGCCCCGCGGGTGGGAATGCAGGGGCCTCCGGGCGGGGTCCCTCCGCCGGGGGATGCACCACCCAAGGCGGCCCACGCTCGCCGGAGCGCGCCGCCGGTGGGGTCGCTAGCCGCTGGCGCTGCTCGCGGCCGCCTTCGGCGCGGGCGGCCCGAACCGCTGCGGCGGCTTCTCGGCGGCCGCGTAGATCGGCTCGACGCGCGGCAACAGCGCCTCGATGTCGTGGATGCGGTTCTCGCTGGACGGGTGCGTCGACAGGAACTGCGGTGGCGCGCCTTTGCTGGCAGCCATCATCTTCTTCCACAGCGTGACGCCGGCGCGCGGGTCGTAGCCAGCCTTCGCGGCCATGATCATGCCCAGGCGGTCGGCCTGCGACTCGTCGTCGCGGCTGTAGGTGAGCGACAGCAGCTGCCCGGTAAGGTCGCCGACGGCGCGACCCGTGCTGCCAAGCCCGAGCAGCGCGGCACCGATGCCGATGGTCAGCTGCGTGGCGGTGTTCTTGCCCGTCTGCTCGCGAGCGTGTTCGAGCAGCGCGTGCGAGATCTCGTGGCCCATGATCGCCGCCACTTCGTCGTCGTCGAGCTGCAGCTTGCTCAGGATGCCGTAGTAGAACGCGATCTTGCCCCCCGGCATGCAAAACGCATTGAGCTCCTGCGAGCCCAGCAGATTGACTTCCCACTGCCAGTTCTTGGCGTCGGGGTTGCATTCGCCCGTGAACGGAATGATGCGCTGCGCGATCGCGCGCAGCCGCACCACCTGCGGATGGTCCTTCGGGACGAGCGCCTGCTTGCTCGACGCCTGCTGCAGCATCTGGCGGTACTGCTGGTTTGCCGCCTGCTCGACCTGCTGCGCCGACACCATCTTGGTGAACGTGCTTCGCTTGCACTCGGGAATCGATTGCGCCAACGCCGCGGCGGGCAGCGCGGCCGCGGCGAGCAACGCGCCGCCGAAACGGCGCCTGGCATGCCGCTGGCATCGGCAGTGCCGATGGCGGCCCACCGACTGCGCGCCGTCAATGAAGTCGTGAACGTCAAACTGGCTGTCCATGGTGAGTTCGTTCGGCGGGGCCCGCGACTGCCGGGCATTCTAGGCACCGCCCGGTGCCAGCGTGTTGGCGCCGGGGGTGGCTACTCGGGAGCTGCCTCCAGCGCGCGCACGGGCGCGCGCATCAGCCACAGCATCACCAGCGCCGGGGACGCCAACAACGTGGAAACAATGAAGAAGTCCGGCCAGCCGATCGCCTCGGCCAGCACGCCGGCCAGCGGCCCCACCCAGACGCGGCCCACCGACGCGAACGCGCTCAGCAGCGCGAACTGCGTGGCAGTGAAGCGCTGGTTGCACAGCGCCATCAGCAGCGCCACGAAGGCCGCGGTGCCCATGCCGCCCGAGATGTTCTCGGCGGCGATCACCAGCAACAGGCCGCCGTCGACCGGCGTGGCCTGGGCGAGCTGCACGAACCCGAGGTCGAACGGCGGAATCGTGAGCCCGGGCAGCAAGCCCTTGCCGTTCGAGGCCAGCCACCAGAAGCCGACGTTGCTGGCCATCTGCAGCACGCCGAACAGCATCAACGCGCGCCACAACCCGAGCTTGAGCATCAGCGCACCGCCGAGCAACGCGCCGCCGATGGTGAGCCACAGGCCGATGATCTTGTTGACCACGCCCACTTCGGCCGAGCTGTACGCCATCGCCTGCAGCAAGAACGGCGTCATCAACGAACCGGCGAACGCGTCGCCCAGCTTGTACAGCACGATGAACACCAAGAATCCGGTGGCGCCGGGCTGCGCGAAGTAGTTCGACAGCCCCGACAGCAGCGTCTCGAAGTGCGCGCGGCGCGCCGCCCAGGCCGCCAGCGGCAGCGTGAACGCGATGCCCAGCAGCAGCGTCATCAGGTCGACCCAGCGCGCCTGCAGCGCCGCGCTGACGCTGCTGGTCCCGAGCCACGGCGCGAGCAGCGCGCGCGCGATGGCCGGGCCGAACTGTTTCGTCACGACGTAGCCCACCGACACCGCGAGCAGCACCGCCAGAAATCCGATCACGTCGTGGCGCGCCACCGGGCGCGCGCCCACCACAGAGGCCAATCGCGGCAACGCCAGCAGCGAGAACACCGCCACTCCCGTCATCAGCCACGCCATCGTGCGGTAGACCTCGCTCCAGCTCCAGCCGCCGCCTTGCGTGGGGTCGGTCCAGATCAGCGCGACGCCGCCCGAGACGATCATCGCCAGCCGGTAGCCCAGCACGTTGAGCGACGAGCCCAGGCCGCGTTCGCTGGCAGGCAACAAGTCGGTACGGTAAGCGTCGATCACCACGTCTTGCGACGCCGACACGAAGGCCACCGCCAGCGCCAGCAACGCAAACGCCTGCAGCGATTGCTTGGGCGACGTGGCCGACAGCAGCAGCAACGTCAACGCCAGCGCGAGCTGGCTCGCCACAAGCCAGCCGCGGCGGCGACCGAGCCGTGGCACCAGCTCGAAGCGGTCCATCAGTGGCGCCCACAGGAACTTGAAGGTGTATGGCAGGCCCACCAGGCTCAGGAAGCCGATGGTCGCGATGTCGATGCCCTCGACGCTCAGCCACGCCTGCAGCGCCTGGCCGGTCAGCGCCAGCGGCAGACCCGACGCGAAGCCGAGCACCATGACGACGATCAAGCGGTGGAGCGCCGCCGCGCGAGGATGCGCGCGCGGGGCGACTTGCGACTCGGGCATCGACGGATTCTAGAGATGCCGCTGAAGGCGGCATCGCGAACGGTTCGCGTCAGCGGCTGGCCGGCTCCGGATCCTGCTTGGAGATCGCCTCCGCCAACGCCAGCAGGCGCTCGCGCGACTGCGGGCCGACCAGCGCATAGCCGCAGGGGCCGTCGACCCAATAGAACAAGCTGAGGTCACCCCTGCGGTCGTAGCGGAACGCGGCGGATGCCTCGTGATCGGCCTTGCGCAGGTACACGGTGACGCGCTGGCCCGCTGCGTCCTGGTACATCAACTGCGCGCTGGGGCCGTTGGCATCAGGCAGCAGGCGGCCGCCGACCAGCTCGAAGCCTTCGCTGCGCAGGTCGAACAACTTCACCGGCACCGTCAAGCGGCGGGTCAGCCAGCGCGACAAGTGCTGTTCCTGCTCGCGCTGACGAGCGGCATCGCCTTCGCGCACGCTTACCTCCACCGGGTGACGCTCTTCGGGTGCATACACCGCATGGGCCACCGCGGCACGCTGGGTCCAGCCCTGGGTCGACGATGCCACGGCCGGCTCACGCGCCACGCCACCACGCCACAGGGCACCGATGGTCACACCGGCTGCCAGCAGCACCACTGCCGCCGCGGCCTGCCACCATGGGCCGCGATCGACACGCCCGCCGCGGCGCGCCAAGGTCTGCGTGAAGCGTTCGGGCAACGGCTCATCGAGGACCGGCGAGAACCGCGCGCGCAACGCATCACGGTCGGCCGCCCACAGCCGCACGCGCGCAGCGTCTTCAGGGTGCTCCTGCAGCCAGCTCTGAATGCGCGCGCAATCGCTGCCCTCGACCTCGCTGTCGAGCCAGGCCGACAACAACGCTTCGTCGGGTCGTTCCGTGTTCATATGACTCGCCTCAGGCCGCGCGGTCCACCCACGGTGGAGCGATCGCTGCCATCGAGAAACTGGCGCAGGCTCGCGCGGGCACGCGAGACACGCGACATCACCGTGCCCACCGGAATGCGCAGGACCTCGGCGCATTCGGCATAGGTGAGCTGCTCCACCGACACCAAGAGCAGCGGCTCGCGCTGCTCCGGCGATAGGCGCCCCAACGCGTGGACCAGATCGATGCGCAGACCGACGTCCACCCCCGGGTCGCCGCCGCGCGCGTCTTGGTCGGCGCTGGCGCGCTCGGGATCCACCACCCACAGCCGCGCGTCGCGGCGGCGCTGGTCCAGATGCGCGTTGTGGGCGATCGAGAGCACCCACACCAGCAAGTCGCGCCGCTGATCGAACTGATGCCAGTGCGCCAGTGCACGCTCCAGCGTGGTCTGCACCAGGTCATCGGCCGCCGGGTTGTCGAACACCAGCGAGCGCGCATAGCGCCGCAAACGGGGAATGACCCCGAGCAACTGATGGCGAAACACGTCGTCGGCTTGCACGTGAGGGCTTACGAGGGCAGCGGCGCGATTATTCCCCGCCGCCAGCGGCGTCAACGCTTGATTGCGGGCATCCGACACCCATTTGCCGGGAATGGACAAGACCGCGCCTGTTCACGTGGTGTGCGCCGATTGCGGCGCCAAGAACCGCGTCGCCCCTGATCGGCTGGGTGATCGCCCGGTGTGCGGCCGCTGCGGCCACGCGCTGCTCGATGGCGAACCGGTGGTGCTGACCGACGCCAATTTCGACGCGGTGACCGCGAACACCGACCTGCCGGTGGTGGTGGACTTCTGGGCACCCTGGTGCGGGCCGTGCCGCGCGATGGCGCCGCAGTTCGAGAGCGCCGCGTCGTCGCTGCGCGGCCGGGCGCTGCTGGTCAAGGTCAACAGCGACGACAACCCGGGCGCAGCGGCCCGCTTCGGCATCCGCAGCATTCCCACGCTCGTGCGGCTGCAGGGCGGGCGCGAGGTCGCGCGGCAAAGCGGCGCCCTGCCGGCAGCGCAGATCGTGCGCTTTGCTTCGTGAAGTCCTAGGCTCTGGCCGCCCTTGATCGCGCCAGCGCAATGAACCAGTCGACGCTGTCGGCATTGGCCATCGCATCGCGCTTGAGCACGCTCGCAGGGTCGGCGCCCATCAGCAGCTTCTTGACCGGCAACTCCATCTTCTTGCCCGACAGCGTGCGCGGGATCGCGGTCACCTGGAACACGTCGTTGGGCACATGGCGCGGCGACAGCGCCGCGCGCACCACCGACTTGATGCGCAGTGCGAGCGCGTCATCGAGCACGTGCCCGTCGCGCAGCACCACAAACAGCGGCATCCAGCTGTCGCGGCCGAGGTACTCGAGGTCGACCACCAGGCTGTCGAGCACTTCGGGCAGCGCCTCGACGGCGCGATAGAGCTCCGAGGTGCCCATGCGCACGCCGTGGCGGTTGATGGTGGCGTCACTGCGGCCGTAAATGATGGCGCCGCTGGCACCCGACTCAGGGTGCGGCACGATGCGGATCCAGTCGCCGTGCCGCCAGATGCCGGGATACATGTCGAAGTAGCTGTCGTGCAGCCGTCGGCCATCGGCATCACCCCACAGATACAGCGGCATCGACGGCATCGGCTTGCTGCAGACGAGCTCGCCCACCTCGTCGATCAGGCTCTTGCCGCGACCACTGGCATCGGGCTCGCTCCAGGCTTCGACCGCCGCACCCAGGCAGCGGCACTGCATCTCGCCCTCGATCATCGGCAGCGTCGGCAGGCCGGCGATGAAGGCGCCGGCGAAATCGGTGCCGCCGCTCATCGGCGTCAGCCAGATGTCGCGGCCGTCGACCTGTGGGCAGTGGTCCCACGCCCAGCGATAACACTCGTTGGCCAGCGGCGAGCCGGTCGAGCCGAGCGCGCGCAAGGCCGACAGATCGGCGATCTCTTTCGGTGTGACACCGGCCTTCAGGCACGATGCGTAGAAGGCCGCGCCGGCGCCGAAGAAGGTGGCCTTGGCAAGCGCCGCGAAGCGCCACAACGTGGTCCAGTCGGGCGCTTTCGACGGCCCGCCGGGGCTGCCGTCGAACAGGCAGATCGTGGTGCCACCCAGCAGGCCGCCGACCTGGCAGTTCCACATGATCCAGCCGGTGCTCGAGTACCAGTGGTAGCGCTCGCCGGTCAACACCGACGGCGCGATGTTGTTGTGCAGCGTGGCGAGCTTCAGGCCCTCGAGCATGACGCCGCCATGGCCATGCACGATCGGCTTGGGCAAGCCTGTGGTGCCGCTCGAATACACCACCCACAACGGATGGTCGAACGGCAGCCAGTCGGGCTCGATGGCCGGCGCGTCGCAGCTAAGCACGGCGGCCAAATCGTGCGTAGCAACGCGTGCGGGCCATGCCGGCGCGGCGCCGGCGCTCAGCAGCGACTGCCACACCACATGGGCCACGCTCGGCAACTGATCGACCAGCTCGGCCACCACCGCACGTCGATCGTGAGCCATGCCGCCATAGCGGTACCCGTCACATGCGATCAACACCATGGGCTCGATCTGGCGGAAGCGATCGAGCACGGCCACCGGACCCATGTCGGGCGAACAGATCGACCAGATCGCGCCAATGCTCGCGCACGCCAGAAACACCACGGCCGTTTCGGGCCGGTTGGGTAGATACGCGCAGACGCGATCGCCTCGCCGCACGCCCATGCGGCGCAGCGCTGCAGCCATGGCAGCCACCTGCACGCGCAGCTGCGGCCAAGACAAACTGTGCAGTTGCGCCGCCGCCAGCATCGGCTCGTCGGCAAACACGATCGCTGGATGGCCGGCGGCATGCGCCTCCTCGGCATGGCGCAGCACCTGGCGCGCGTAGTTGACCTGCGCGCCCTCGAACCAGCGCGCACCCGGCATTTGCTCGCTGCTCAGCACGCGTGCAAACGGCGTCGGCGATTGAATGTCGAAGTAGTCCCACATCGACTGCCAGAACGCATCGAGCTCATCGACCGACCAGCGCCACAGCGCGTCGTAGTCGGCGAACTGCAGGCCGCGCGTGTCGTGCAACCAGCGCAAGTAGCGCGTGATCTGGGGCTCGGGCAGCGATGGCATCTCGGCGCCCCTTGCTGTCAGTGCGCGGGCCGCTTGCTGTTGTCGATATCGACCATGTGCCACCACTCCTGCCAGAACAAGGCCCGCCGATAGCCGACCAGCCACGGCTGGGCCATGTCGGTGGACACGCGGTTGAGCCGTACCTTGTAGGGCATGTAGGCGATGGCGAGTTTTTGCGCCTGCTCGAACAATGCGTCGCGCTCGGGGCCATCGGGCAGCACCTGGATGCGCTGGTACAACGCATCGAACTCCGGCATGTGGAAACGCGCCATGTTCTGGCCGCCGATCTGCTTGCTGTCATAGCGCTGCAGCGAAGACGCGCCGTCGGGCCCGGATGCATACAGGCCCACCGCCCACAGCGGCAGCTTGCCCGAGCGGGCCGCCTTGAGGTTCTCGGGCCATTGCGCGATGTTGAAGGTCGTGCGGATGCCGAGCGCGGTCATGTTCTTCTGGAACACCTCGTTGATCTTGCGGGTGCGGCCGTCGCTCTGGCCCGCCATCGGCAACACCAGCGGGCTGCCGTCGGGCATGTCGCGCCAGCCGTCGCCGTCGCGGTCGACATAACCGTACATGTCGAGCAACGCCCGGGCGCGCGCCGGGTCGTACTGGCCAAGTTCGGTGCGCACCTTTGCGTCGTAGCCGGTGGTGAACGGCAGATATGGCTGCTGGGCCACCACGCCTTGCCCGCCCCAGGCATGGTTGATCTCGGTCACCGCGTCCATGCCGAGGCCGATCGCGCGGCGCAGCGCCACCTTCTCGGGCGTGTAGCCGCCGACAATCGGGTCTTCCATGTTGAACAGCACCTGATGGATCGACGGCTCGACGATGCGAATGCCCTGGATGCCTCGCTTGGCGAGATTGGGCGCCACCTTGCCGTTGGGCATTGCGCTGGCCACGAACTGGTAGCCAACGCGATACGCGAGGTCGGCGTCACCGTTCAAGAACGACAGCCAGCGCGGCTGCTCCTCCTCGATGATCGAGATCTCGACGCGGTCGACCATCGGCAGGCGGCGGCCCTTGAAGCGCGCCAGGATCGCCTGGCCTTCGACGTCGTCGGCCGTCGGCTCGCCGTCGAACACCATCTCACGAAAGTCCGGGTTGCGCTCCAGCGCGATGAATGAGCTGCGCCGCCACTGCACCAGCTTGAACGGCCCGGTGCCCACCGGATGGGCATCGATCTGGTCCCCGTAGAACTCCACCACCTCGCGCGCCACGGCGCCCAGAAGGTCGCTCTCCGTCAGGCCAATCACAAAGCGCGGCCGCGGCTCCTCGAGCTTGTACTGGATGGTGTAGCGGTCGAGCGCGCGGATGCCTTCGACCTCGCGGTCGTAGTCGAACGGCTTGCGCTGGTCGAGCGCCTGCTGGCGCAGCGCGTTGAGGCCGACGAGTTTCTCGTCGCTGATCGAGCCCCACCCCGGACTCTTGTTGGCCGGATCGGCGAAGCGCTTGATCGTGTACACGTAGTCCTGCGCCACCAGCTCGCGTCGCTTGCCCTTGAACGCCGGATCGGCGGCGAAATAGATTCCGGGCTTGATGCGCACCGTCCAGACGCGGTAGTCGCTCGAGTGCTCCGGCATGCCGTCGGCGGTGAGCGGCTTGATCTTCACCGGCCGCGCCAGGTAGTCGAACTTGTACGGCGCCTCGAAGATGTGCGACGTCACCGTGCGCGAATACAGGTCGTTGACCTTCACCGGGTCGAAGCTGGTCTCGGCGACTTCGAACGCATAGCGCAGCACCTTTGGCTCTGGCTGGCTACCCTGCGCCAGGCCATCGAGCGGCATCGCGGCCACGGCAACGAGACACGCGGCGGCGGCGCGCAGCGTGCACATCAGCCTTCGGACAGCAGATGGTGCGGCAGCCTCGATGCTCATGTCACTCACTTCGCGAGGCGCCGCGTGCGCATCGCCATGTCGACGTCGATCGTGTGCCACCACTGGCCGGAGAAGAGCGGCCGCCGAAAGCCGAATACCCACGGGTGAAGCAGATCGGTGTGGATGCGGTGCGCAGTGATCTTGTACGGCATGTAAGCCACCGCGATCAGCTCGGCATCGCGGAACAACTTGTCGCGATCAGGCCCGTCGGGCATCACGTTGGCGCGCTCGTACAGGCGGTCGTACGCATCGAGCTGGAAGCGCGCCAGGTTGTTGTCGCCCGCCAGCGGCCCGTACAGG
>JBIODO010000074.1:0-13159 GCA_044445225.1 Burkholderiales bacterium | reverse complement strand
GCGCGCGATCGTCGGCACGGCCTCGAAGAACGTGTGCGCGACCTCGACCGTCAGATCGAGCACCTGGCTGATGTTCAGCCCCTTGTAGAGAATCTCCAGCGTCTCGCGGTTGTAGCGCAGGCCGCGACAGCTGTCGCACGGCACGTAGACGTCGGGCAGGAAGTGCATTTCCACCTGCAGCACGCCGTCGCCCTGGCAGGCCTCGCAGCGCCCGCCGGCCACGTTGAAGCTGAAGCGGCCCGCGCCATAGCCGCGCTCGCGTGCCGCCGGCACTTCGGCGAACAGTTCGCGGATCGGCGTGAACAGGCCCGTGTAGGTGGCCGGGTTGCTGCGCGGCGTGCGGCCGATCGGGCTCTGGTCGACCGCGATCACCTTGTCGAACGCATCGATGCCTTCGATCGCCTCATGCGGCGCCGCCTCCTGCGTGCTGCCGTACAGATGGCGCGCCACCGCGGCATACAGCGTGTCGTTGACCAGCGTGCTCTTGCCCGACCCCGACACGCCGGTGACGCAGGTGAACAGGCCCACCGGCACCTCCGCGGTCACTTCGTGCAGGTTGTTGCCGTGCGCACCGACGATGCGCAGGCAGGCGCCCGCCGCCGTGCCATCGCCGTCGATCAACGAGGCCGCCTGCCACGGCGTGCGCCGCGACGGTACCGCGATGCGCCGCCGTCCCGACAGAAACTGCCCGGTCAGCGACGTCGGGTGCGCGGCGATCTGCGCCGGTGTGCCCTGTGCCACCAGCTCGCCGCCGCGCACGCCGGCGCCGGGCCCGAGGTCGATGCAGTGGTCGGCGGCGCGGATCATGTCTTCGTCGTGCTCGACCACCAGCACGCTGTTGTCGAGGTCGCGCAGGCGCTTCAACGTCTCGATCAGCCGGGCGTTGTCGCGCTGGTGCAGCCCGATGCTCGGCTCGTCGAGCACGTACATCACGCCGGTCAGCCCCGAGCCGATCTGCGAGGCCAGGCGAATGCGCTGCGCCTCGCCGCCCGACAGCGTGTCGGCGCCGCGGTCCAGGCTCAGGTACGACAGCCCGACATCGTTGAGGAACTTCAGCCGTGCGCGGATCTCGCGCACCACCTTGTCGGCGATCTCGGCCTTGGCGCCGGCCAGTTGCAGCGTGTCGAAGTAGTGCAGCGCCTCGGCTAGCGTGGCGTGCTCGATCTCGTAGATCGCGCGCCCGGCGGCCGGGCTGGGGTCGTCCACTGCGGCCAGCCGCACGTGGCGCGCCTCGCGCCGCAGCCGCGAGCCCGCGCACTGCGGGCAGGCGCGCGCCGCCTGGTAGCGCGCGAGGTCCTCGCGCACCGCCATCGAATCGGTCTCGCGAAAGCGCCGCTCGAAGTTGGGAATGATCCCTTCGAACGGATGCCAGCGCTTGACCGTGCGCACGCGGCCCTTCGCGCCCTCGGCGCGGTAGATGAACTCGATGTCCTGCGTGCCCGAGCCGTGCAGCAGCGTCTGGCGCGCCGCCTCGGGCAACTGCTCGAACGGCGTCTCGACATCGAAGCCGCCGTGTTTGGCCACGCTCTCGATCATCGAGAAGGTGTAGGCGTTGCGCCGGTCCCAGCCCTTCACCGCGCCGGCGGCCAGGCTCAGGCTTGGGAAGGCGACCACGCGCTCGGGGTCGAATGCGGTCACCAGGCCCAGGCCATCGCAGTGTGGGCACGCGCCCATCGGCGAATTGAACGAGAACAGCCGCGGCTCCAGCTCCGGCAGCGAATAGCTGCACACCGGGCAGGCGAAGCGGTTGGAAAACAAGTGCTCGCGCCCGTCGTCGCGCTCCAGCGCGATCGCGCGCCCTTCGGCAATACGCAACGCCGCCTCGAAGCTTTCGGCCAGCCGCTGCTTCATCTCGGGGCGTGCGCGCAGGCGGTCGATCACCACGTCGATGTCGTGCTTCTCGGTCTTCTTCAACGTCGGCAATTCGGTGCCCTCGACCACCCGGCGCTCACCGCCGGCCGCGCCGATGCGAAAGCGCACGAAACCCTGCGCCTGCATTTGCGCGAACAGATCGGTGAATTCGCCCTTGCGGTCACGCACCACCGGCGCCAGCACCACCAGCCGCGTATCGAGCGGCAGCGCGAGCGCGGCGTCGACCATCTGGCTGACGTTTTGTGCCTGCAGCGGCAGCCCGTGGTCGGGGCAGAACGGCGTGCCCGCGCGCGCGAACAGCAGGCGCAGGTAGTCGTGCACCTCGGTGATCGTGCCCACGGTGGAGCGTGGGTTGTGCGAGCTGGCCTTCTGCTCGATGCTGATGGCCGGCGACAAGCCCTCGATCAGATCGACGTCGGGCTTGTCCATCAGCTGCAGAAACTGCCGTGCATACGCCGACAGGCTCTCGACATAACGGCGCTGCCCCTCGGCATACAGCGTGTCGAAGGCCAGGCTCGACTTGCCCGACCCCGACAGCCCGGTGATCACCACCAGCGCCCGCTTGGGAATGTCGAGGTCGATGTTCTTCAGGTTGTGCGTGCGGGCGCCCCGCACGTGAAGCGTGGCGTGCGGCAACGGCGTGGTGCTGACGTCGGCGGTGGGCTTGGGCATGGCAGGCGTGGCGCGCGAAACCGCTCATCTTACGAGCCGCGCGCAGCGCGGCGCCAGTGCGCGCAGCGGCGACACGGCCGCGCAGCCGTGGTGACCGTTCAGAAGCTGCGCAAGCGCTGCAGCGTGGCGGCATCGAGCGGGGCATAGCGGACGCGGCCGCTCGGCTCGATCCAGCGCAGCCCCTCGGCCTCGATGCGCAGCGTGGCATGGGGCCAGCCGTCGCGCCACCACCGCACTTCGAGCGCCTCGAGCGCCTCGCCACGCTGGTTGACCTCCACCCAGCGCCCCGCCGCCGCTTGCACCACACGCGACAGCCAGGCTTGCGCCGCGTCATCCAACGGTGTCATCGTGGCAGCGCCGGGAGTGGCCCACGCCCAGCGCGCAGCGCCCGAGGCGAGCTCGGCCCGCGCGCGTCGCAGCAAGGTCAACGCGGGTGACGCGGCAGCCACCGCTTCGCCGAGCTCGGCCTTGTTGGCGCTGCGCTCGGCCGGCACTGCGCGTGGTGCCATCGCACCGGGCGCGGGTGGCTGGTCATTTGCGCGTGCCTCAGCCCGCGCAGGCGACGATGCAGCGGGTGGCGGCGCCGCTGGGGCCTCGCTCTGGGCGGCCACTCGGCCGGCGTGTTGGCTGTTCGCGGGCGCCGCGGCCGCGATGGCGTCTTGCGCGGTGGGCGCAGCCGCGGCGACCTCCTGGCGCGCCGCCGGGTCGGTGGGTGGTGGTGCCGCGGCGGCACCCTGTTCAGTCGTGCTGGCGACCGCGTCCTTGCGTCGCTCGCCGACTTGTTCAGCGACACGCGCTTGCGCGGGGGGCGCTGCAGCGCTCGGCGTTGTCGCTGTCGCGGCTGGACGCTGCGTAGCACGCGCGAGTGCGGGTGGCGCGACTTGCTCGGACTTTGCCGCCAGCCGGGCATCGTCGGCCGCGGACGCGTCGCCCGACATCGGCGCAGGCGCCACTTCGCTGCTCGCCGCCGTTGGCGACGGCACGCTGCCGATGGCCACGGTGTCGGTCCGTTCGAGTACCGGTTGCGTCTCGAGATCGAGCCACAACCCCAGGCCCAACGCAGCGACCAAGCCGACCGCCCACGCGCCCGCCCAGCGCGGCGCGAACAGCCGTTGCAGCCATCGGCTGAAAGCCCGGGAGCCTGCTGCACGCGTGCGCACCGGGGGCGGTGCCGCGGTGGGGCGCACTGGCTGGTGCGCCTGACGCGCCGCCGCGAGGATCGTCTGGCTCAGGCCCGACGGCGGCGATAACGCGTGGTCCGGCGCGTGTCGCAACGCCGCGCGCAGGTGGGGGTCGTGCGCGAGGTCTTCGCTCACTGGTGCACCCTTGGCGCTGCGCGCCGCCTGACCCGCAGCGGCATGCAGGCCGCTGTGTGGGCCCCTTCGAGCGGCCGTGCGAGGCTCACGGCAAGCGCTCCTCGCCGCGCAACACGACCGCCGGGCCGCTGGCGGCCTGCCGAGGCCGCAGCGCGGCGGCGTCGAGGTAGGCGCCCATGCAGGTGCGCAGTTTGGCCAGTGCATAGCGCAAGCGGCTCTTGGCCGTCTCGAAGCCGACGTCCAGCGCCCGCGCCAGTTCGTCCAGTGAGATGCCGTCCTCGTGGTGCAGCAGGAACGCGGTCTTCTGCGCGATCGGCAGTTGCTCCAGGCAGTCGAGCAGCTTGGCGCCGGCGCGGCGCCAGAACACCAGCTCGTCGATCGCTTCCTCCGGGCGCGGCCACAGCGACCAGGGCGCCCCGTCGGGCACGAAGGGCTCGCCGTCGTCGTCGCCGGACAGCGCCACCTCGCGGCCGGAGCGGCGCAGCACGTCGATCGCGCGGTGGTGCGCCAGCGTGAACAGCCAGGTGCGAAAGCTGGCGCCCTGCGGCACGTAGCGGTCTTTGGCATGCACCACGCGCAACCAGGTGTCTTGAAACACCTCGTCGGCTTGGGCGGCACCGTCGCGGCCCAGCAGGCGGCGCACGAAACGGTACAGCGCCGCATGGTGGCGCTGGTACAGCCACTCGAAAGCCTGCACGTCGCCGGCCACGAAGGCCGACATCAGTGCCAGGTCGTCGTCATCAGCATGCACCGCCAGCGGCAGTGCGGCGTTGTTCATCGTTGGCAGTCTGCCATGCCCGCGTGCTCGATCGGAGCCGTTGAACCCACTGAAAGCATTCAACGCACCGGCATCGGCCACGGGGTTAAGGGTGATGCCAGCGCGCAACCTGCCGATGAGCGCTGCGTATGGCGGTGCCGCGGTGCGTGCTCGGGATCAGGGCGTGCCGGCGGCCTCTGTGGCTTCGCGCAGCACCCGCAGGATGGCGCCACCGTAGGCGTCGAGCTTCTTGGCGCCGACCCCGCTGATGCCGGCCAGCGCGTCGAGCGTGGCCGGCGCGCGCTGCGCCATCTGCAGCAGCGCGGCGTCGTGGAACACCACGTAGGCGGGCAGGTTGTGCTCACGCGCCACCGCCGAGCGCCACTGTCGCAGCGCTGTGAAGCGCGCCTCGCCAGCCTCGCTGAGCACCACATCGGCCGGCACGGGTGCGCCACCAGCAGCGCCGCGGCCGCCTGCGCGCTTGCGGCGCGGCGGCGCCTCGCGCGGCTCACGCAGCACGATCGCCACGTCGCCCTTGAGCAGCGCACGCGCCGACGGCGCGAGCTGCAGCGTGTTGAACTCGCCTTCGGCATGGACGTAGCCCAGCGCGAGCAACTGGCGCAGCACGCCGCGCCATTGCGCCTCGGACAGCTCCGCGCCGACGCCGAAGGTCGACAGCGCCTCGTGGCCGTGCTGCGCCGTCTTGTCGGTGTGCTTGCCGCGCAGCACGTCGATCAGATGGCCGACGCCGAAGCCGATGCCGCCATGCTGGCGAAAGCGGTAGATGCACGACAGCGCCTTGCGCGCCGCCTCGGTGGCGTCCCAGGTGCGCGGCGGCTGGATGCAGTTGTCGCAGTTGCCACAGGTCGCGCCGCCGTACGCCTCGCCAAAGTAGCCGAGCAGCCGCACGCGCCGGCAGTCGTGCGCCTCGGCCAGCGCCAGCAGCGCGTCGAGCTTGCCGCGCTGGATGCGCTTGAAGTCCTCGCCGGCCACGCTGTCGTCGATCATGCGGCGCTGGTTCACCACGTCGGCCAGGCCGTAGGCCATCCAGGCGTCGGCCGCTGCGCCGTCGCGGCCGGCACGGCCGGTCTCCTGGTAGTAGCCCTCGATATTCTTGGGCAGGTCGAGGTGGGCGACGAAGCGCACGTCGGGTTTGTCGATGCCCATGCCGAAGGCGATCGTGGCCACCATCACGACGCCGTCTTCGCGCAGGAAGCGGTCCTGGTGCTCGCGCCGCACGGGCGCATCGAGCCCGGCGTGGTACGGCAGCGCCGTGACGCCCAGGCCCTCGAGCCAGGCCGCGGTCTCATCCACCTTCTTGCGGCTCTGGCAATAGACGATGCCGGCGTCGCCGGCGTGCTCGTCTTCGATGAAGCGCTGCAGCTGCTCGCGCGCATTGTCCTTTTCGACGATCGTGTAGCGGATGTTGGGACGGTCGAAGCTGCTGACGAATTGGCGCGCGTCGTCGAGCGCGAGCCGCTGCACGATGTCGGCGCGCGTGTGCGCATCGGCGGTGGCAGTGAGCGCGATGCGTGGCACGGTCGGGAAACGCTCGTGCAACTGCGACAGCCCCAGATACTCTTCGCGGAAGTCGTGGCCCCACTGGCTGACGCAGTGCGCCTCGTCGATCGCCACCAGGCTGAACAGCCCGCGCTCGTGCAGTGAATCGAGCATCGCCAGGAAGCGCGGCGTCAGGATGCGCTCGGGCGCGGCGTACAGCAGCACCAGGCGGCCGGACAGCAGCTCGCGTTCGATCTGGCGCGCCTCGTCGCTGTCGAGCGTGGAGTTCAGGAACGCCGCATGCACGCCGGCTTCCTCGAGCGCGCCGACCTGGTCGTGCATCAGCGCGATCAGTGGGCTCACCACCAGCGTCACGCCATGGCCCGCGCGATGGCGCGCGATCGCGGGCACCTGGTAGCACAGGCTCTTGCCGCCGCCGGTGGGCATCAGCACCAGCGCGTCGCCACCGGCGCGCACGTGCTCGATGATCGCCTGCTGCGGCCCGCGAAACGTGCTGTAGCCGAACACCTCGCGCAGCAATTGCAGCGCCAGGCCGGTGACCGTGGAGTCGTGTTGGGCGCTGACGGCATCGGCCATGGAAGCGCGATGGTACCGAGCCGCGCGGCGCGCCGGTCGCCAAAAGGCCGTGGTAGTGTTTCGCGCGGCCCCGCGGGAGCCGCATCTTTGCGATGCGCGTGCGACCCCGCGCCCCAAGGCCAATCGACACGGAGCGTCCATGATTGGCCGTGGGCGTGCCGGGTTACCTGCCACGCTGACGGGGGAGGTCTGCATGTCCGAGCGAAGTGATGAACTGCGGCGGGCGTTGATCCGCAACGTGCACGAGGTGACGCTCGAGCGGCAACTGCGCGAGCCGTTGTACGACACCCGCTGCGGCGGTATGTCCGACGGCACCGCTGCCAGCAAGCTCGGAGCCGGCTACGACATCCTGGCGCCGGGCAAGCGCAGTTGCCCGTACCACTTTCGCCGCGCGCAGGAGGAGATGTTCGTGATCCTCGAGGGCGAGGGCAGCCTGCGCGTGGCCGGCGAGATGCTGGCAGTGAAGGCGGGCGACGTGGTGTTCATCCCGCCGGGGCCCGCGTACCCGCACCAGTTCGTCAACACGTCGGCGGCGCCGATGAGGTACCTGAGCATCAGCACGCAGGAGCGGCCGGAGATCTGCGAGTACCCCGACTCGGGCAAGTACATGGCCTACGACAAGGGGTTTCGCGGCACGCAACGCGCGGCGGCCAATCTGGACTACTGGGACGGCGAGCCGTGACCCCGTGAGTCAGCGCCACCGCGAGGGGGCCCGCCAGCGAGGGCGCCCGTCGGTGCGATGGCGCGCCCAGGCCGCGTGGCTATGATGAACGCCATCGGGTCATCGGCAGCGAACGGCCCCGCCACCAGGAGCCCCACATGGCATCGGTCAACAAGGTCATCATCATCGGCAACCTCGGCCGCGACCCCGAGGTGCGCTACACGCCCAGCGGTGCTGCGGTGTGCAACGTCAGCGTGGCCACCACGCGCAACTGGAAGAACCGCGAGAGCGGCGAGAAGCAGGAAGAGACCGAATGGCACCGCGTCGTCTTCTACGACCGCCTGGCTGAGATCGCCGGCGAATACCTGAAGAAAGGCCGCCCGGTCTATGTCGAAGGCCGCCTGAAGACGCGCAAGTGGCAGGACAAGGAGGGCAAGGACAACTACACCACCGAAATCATTGCAGATCAAATGCAGTTGCTCGGCAGCCGCGAAGGCATGGGCGGTGGTGCTGGCGCAGCTGACGACCACGGCGAGCCGCGCAACGCACCGGCGCCGCGCGCGCCGGCCGCGAAGCCCGCAGCGAAGTCAGCCACCGGCTTCGACGACATGGACGACGACATTCCGTTCTAGAACTGCGTACAACTTTCAAAAGGGCCCCTCGGGGCCCTTTTCTTTGCGCTAACGCAAACTGGACGCAGACACCATTGATACGGCATAGGGTATACGGTACGATACCCATATGGGTATGCGTAAGGATATCGAAATCAGGTCGTCTAGGGTCGTCGGTGCCACGTGGGCCCGAGTCGCATGCTCGGCGTTGGTTTTGCTGGCGGTATCGGCGCATGCGGCCCCCCCGCTGGTGCCGACGCTGGTGGCGCAGCCCGGCGGCGAAAGCGGGGCATTGGTGCTCGAGGGCACGGTGCAGGCGGTGCGCCAGTCGACGCTGGCTGCACAGGTCGCCGGCAATGTGCTGACGCTGGCCGTCAAAGCGGGAGACCGTGTGAAGAGCGGCCAGGTGATTGCGCGCATCGACGATCGCGATGCGCAAGCCGGCTTGCTGCGCGCGCAGGCAGGCGTTGCCGAAGCCCAAGCGCAGTGGCGCAACGCTCAGATCAGCACCCAACGCACGCGCGATCTGCACGCGCAGGGCTTCATCAGCCAGTCCGCGCTCGACGTGGCCGACACGCAGTCGCAGGCTGCGCAAGCCAGCCTCAGCCAAGCGCAGGCCGCCCAGGCACAAGCCGCGCTCGCGCATGGCTTCACCACCGTGACGGCACCGTTCGACGCCGTGGTGTTGTCCACACAGGTGGAATCCGGCGACCTGGCGACGCCCGGGCGAGCAGTGGCCACCGTGTACGCACCGGGCGCACTGCGCGCGGTCGTTCAGGTGCCCTCTTCACGCGCCGCGCTCGCACGCGATGCCCGGCAACTCACGGTGCTGCTGCCTGACGGCCGTGCCGTTGAACCCACGTCGCGCACCGTGCTGCCGAGCGCCGATCCGGTGTCGCAGACCGTGGAGTGGCGCCTGGACCTGCCCGGCCACGCGCTGGCCGGTTTGCTGCCCGGCCAGACGGTGCAGGTGCGGTTTGCGGCTGCCACCGCGGGGCCTGTGCCAACCATCGTCGTGCCGTCATCGGCGGTGCTGCGGCGCGGCGAGCTGACGGCCGTGTATGTGGTGCAGGGCGATCGGTTCGTGCTGCGTGCGGTGCGCGCCGGCGTCGACCGCGGCGCATCGGGCACCGATGTGTACGCTGGCCTGAGGCCCAGCGAGCGCATTGCTGCCGACGCCGTCAGGGCCGGTCTCGCCGACGCCGTGCCGCAGGTCGGTGCCGCTTCGGTGGCTGCGCGCTGACGGGAGCACGCTGCCGTGACCCTCGCTGCTTCGCCACCGCCCGATCCCAGCACCGGGCTTCCGACGCAGTCGCGCGCTCGCTTCGGCGTGGCCGGTCGCCTGGCCGCCGTGTTTCAGGCCCACGCATTGACTCCGCTGCTGGCGCTGGTGGCGCTGCTGCTGGGCCTGTTCGCGGTGCTGGTCACGCCGCGCGAAGAGGAACCGCAGATCAACGTCACGATGGCCAACGTGATCGTGCCGTTCCCCGGCGCCAGCAGCGCCGACGTGCAGGCGATGGTGGCCAAGCCGGCCGAGCAGGTGCTCGGACAGATCGCCGGCATCGAGCACACCTATTCGGTGTCGCGGCCCGGCGTGGCAGTGCTCACGGTGCAGTTCAAGGTCGGCGTGGCACGCACCGAGGCGCTGGTGCGCCTGTACGACGTGCTCAACGCGAACCAGGACTGGCTGCCGCGCGATCTGGGCACGCTGGCGCCGATCGTCAAGCCCAAAGGCATCGACGACGTGCCGGTGCTGGCAGCCACGCTGTGGAGCCGCGACGACACGGCCGCGCACGACCTGGAGCGCGTCGCGCGCAGCATCGAGCTGGAGTTGAAGCGTGTGCCCGGCACGCGCGAGGTGCAAACGATCGGCGGGCCGGGCCGCGTGGTGCAGGTCGCGCTCGATCCGGCACGCCTGCGCGAGCGCGGCGTCGACGTAGCGCGCCTGAAAGCCACGTTGGCTGCAGCCAACTTGGGCATGCCGTCCGGCGCGGTGCTCGACCCGCAGGGCACCGTCGCCCAGATGCTCACGGTCGAGACCGGCGAGTATCTGCGCACGGCCGACGAGGTGGGCGACCTGGTGGTGGGCGTCAACGCCGGCCGCCCGGTGTACATGCGCGAGGTCGCGCGCATCGAAGCCGGTGCCGCGCAGCCCAAGGCCTATGTGTGGCACACACCGGGCGCGGCGGGCGTGGCGTCGGCCGCTGCCGGTGGCGTGCACCCTGCGCTGACCATCGCGGTCACCAAGAAGCCGGGCCAGAACGCGGTGGACGTGGCGCGCGCCGCGCGCGATCGACTCGAGGAATTGCGCAACACCGTGCTGCCGCCCGACGTGCAGCTCACGATCTCGCGCGACTACGGCGAGACCGCGGCGGAGAAGGCCAACAAATTGATCCAGAAGCTGGCCTTCGCCACTGCGTCGGTGATCGTGCTGGTCGCGCTGGCGCTGGGCCGGCGTGAAGCCGTGATCGTCGGCGCCGCGGTGATCCTCACGCTGACCGCCACCTTGTTCGCGAGCTGGGCTTGGGGCTTCACGTTGAACCGCGTGTCGCTGTTCGCGCTGATCTTCTCGATCGGCATCCTGGTCGATGACGCCATCGTGGTGGTCGAGAACATCCACCGCCACCAGCAGCTCGAGCCCGGCAAGCCGTTGCGCGAGATCATCCCGGCCGCGGTGGACGAAGTCGGCGGCCCGACGATCCTCGCCACGCTCACCGTGATCGCGGCGCTGCTGCCGATGGCGTTCGTGTCCGGCTTGATGGGCCCGTACATGAGCCCGATCCCGATCAACTCGAGCCTGGGCATGGCGCTGTCGCTGGCCATCGCGTTCACGGTGACGCCGTGGCTCGCGCTCAGGCTGATGAAGGGCCACAGCGCTCACACGGTGGCCGGCAAGCCGGGCGGCTTGGGCGCGCGGCTGCAACGGGTGTTCCATGCGCTGCTGATGCCGTTTCTGGACAGCGCGAAGAAGCGCTGGCTGCTGCTGGCCGGCATCATCGGCGCGTTGTTGTTGTCGGTAGGACTGGCCGCGGTCCAGTGGGTGGTGCTGAAGATGCTGCCGTTCGACAACAAGAGCGAGTTCCAGCTCGTCGTGGAGATGCCCGCAGGCACGCCGCTGGAAGACACCGCGGCCACGCTGCAGGAGATGGGCGCTTTTCTCGCCAAGCAGCCCGAAGTGCGTGACCTGCAGGGATACGCCGGCACCGCGAGCCCGATCACCTTCAACGGCCTGGTGCGCCAGTACTACCTGCGCGCCGATGCCGAGCAAGGCGATCTGCAGGTCAACCTGGTCGACAAGCACCATCGCAGCGAGCAAAGCCACGCCATCGCGCAGCGTCTGCGCCCGGCGCTGGAGCGCATCGCCACCGCCCGCCACGCGCGACTGAAAGTCGTCGAAGTGCCGCCCGGTCCGCCGGTGATGAGTCCGCTGGTGGCCGAAGTCTATGGCCCCGACGAGGCCGGCCGCCAGCAACTCGCGCAGCGCGTCGCAGCTGCCTTCGCGCAGACGCCCGACGTCGTGGGCATCGACACGTCGCTGAAGGAGGATGCGCCGCGCGCCTTCCTGCGCGTGCAGCGAAGCAAGGCCGAGTCGCTCGGCATTCCGGTGGCCACCGTCGCGCAGACGGTGCAGGCCGCACTGTCGGGCGCCGACGCGGCCTACCTGCACGACGGGCAAGCGAAGCTGCCGGTGCCGGTGCGCCTGCAGTTGCCGCGCGAGTCGCAAGTCGGACTCGAGTCGTTGCTGGCGCTGCCGCTGCGCGCCGCCAACGGGCAGCTCGTGCCGTTGAGCGAACTGGTGCGCGTTGAGCGCGGCGTCATCGACAAGCCGCTGTACACGAAAGACCTGCAGGGCGTGAGTTATGTGTTCGGCGACGTGGGCACGCGTGCCGGAGGCGGCGGACTGCCCGACTCACCGCTGTATGGCCTGTTCGCGATCCGCACCCCGCTGAAGGCCGCTGCGCTGCCGGGCACCGGCGAGCTGGGCGAGTACTGGATCCGGCAACCCAGCGACCCCTACCGCCAGTACGCCGTCAAGTGGGACGGCGAGTGGCAGATCACCTACGAGACCTTCCGCGACATGGGCGCCGCCTACGCGGTGGGCCTGGTGCTGATCTACCTGCTGGTGGTGGCGCAATTCAAGAGCTACTCGACACCGCTGGTCATCATGGCGCCGATCCCGCTGACCCTCATCGGCGTGATGCCGGGGCACGCGCTGCTTGGCGCGCAGTTCACCGCCACTTCGATGATCGGCATGATCGCGCTGGCCGGCATCATCGTGCGCAACTCGATCCTGCTGGTCGACTTCATCGAGCTGCAGGTCGCGCGCGGCGTGCCGTTCAAGCAGGCGGTGGTCGAGTCGGCCGCGGTGCGCGCGCAACCGATCGCGCTGACCGCGCTGGCCGCGATGATCGGCGCCACCTTCATCCTCGACGACCCGATCTTCAACGGTCTGGCGGTGTCGCTGATCTTCGGCATCCTGGTGTCGACGCTGCTGACGCTGGTCGTCATCCCGGTTCTCTACTACGCCGTCTACCGGCGGCGTTTCGAGCCGCGCCTGCAAGCCACCCCTGCGTGAAGGAAAACAGACCATGGCCCACATCGTCATCTTGGGCGCCGGCATCGGCGGCATGCCCGCCGCCTACGAGTTGCGCGAACTGCTCGGTGCCGAGCACCGCATCACGGTGGTCAATGCGACCGACTACTTCCAGTTCGTGCCGTCCAATCCGTGGGTGGCAGTGGGGTGGCGCGAGCGCGGCCAGGTGACGCTGCCGATCGCGCCGCTGCTGCAAAGGAAGAACATCGGCTTCGTCGGCCAGCCGGTCACCGCCATCGACCCGCTGACCAACCGCGTGACGACGCACGACGGCCAGACACTGGACTACGACTACCTGGTCATCACCACCGGGCCCAAGCTCAGTTTCGACGAGGTGCCCGGCGCCGGGCCGCTCGGCGGGCACACCCACTCGGTGTGCACCGTGAGCCACGCCGAGCTGTTCTTCAAGGACTACCAGAAGTTCCTGCAAGACCCGGGGCCGGTGGTGATCGGCGCGATGCCGGGGGCCAGCTGCTTTGGCCCTGCCTATGAATTCGCGTTCATCCTCGATGCCGATCTGCGCAAACGCAAGCTGCGCCACAAGGTGCCGATGACCTTCGTCACCGCCGAGCCGTACAT
>JBIODO010000073.1:0-13161 GCA_044445225.1 Burkholderiales bacterium | reverse complement strand
GTGCCGGTGGGTTGCGGCCACGACCTGGTGCGCCGCATCGCCGGCGCGCAGGCCGATATCGTGCCCGGCATGGGGCACGACCTGCCCGAGGCGCTGCTCGATCGGTTCGCCGACGGCATCCGCGACAACGCGGCGCGCGCTGCCTGAACGTTGCCTGACACCAGTCGCCTGCGCGACGCATGCCTGTTACCTGATCGCGCCCGCCGGGCCACCCGCGCATCGAGTACAAACACACCCGGGGAAGCGCCTGCGCAGCGGAACACACGCCGCCGGGGCTTGGGGACAACACACTTTTCGGACTTGGAGACCATCTCCATGCTGCGAATGCCTGCGTCGGCTTTCGAGAACGACGCTCGTGGCCTGATCAACACGCGCATGGCGCTGCGCTTTCTGTGGGTCGGCGTGGCGGTGTGCAGCATCGGCAGCATCGCCTCGTGGCTGCAGCCGTTTCAGATCACGACCGCGGCGCGTGCCGTGCTGGTGGGCGCACAGGTGCTGCTGGCGGTGCTGTGCGTGGCTGGCACGCAATTGGTCCACGCGGTGCCTTCGCGCGTGCTCGTGCTTGCTGCTGCGTGGGCGAGCGTGTTTGCCGCCACACTGGCGGCGCTGAGCATCGGTCATGGTGCGCACTCGCTGGATCTGAGTTTCTTTCCGTTGATCGTCTGCACGGTGGCGGTGTTGGCAGGCACCCGCCAGGCGTTGGCGATGGCGATGGTGTGCGCGGCGATCGTGGCGGGCCTGGCCGGCGCCGAGGCCGGAGGCTGGCTGCATGCCGCGGATGCGCTCGCGCACTCGCCGCTGTCGCATCCGCTGATCACGCACGGTTTGTTGCTGCTGGCCGGCTTCACGATCGGCGCCATCATGCTGCGCCTGTCCAACGCGTCGTATGGCAGCGCGCAGGAGCGCGAGGCGCGCTTTCGCGGCCTGCTGGCCGCCGCGGCCGACCACTATTGGGAGCTCGACGAGTCGCTGCGCCTGCGCCGTGCCGACGATGCGACGACGCTGAGCGCAAGTGGCCTGTTCGAGCAGCAGATGACGCGGCCGCTGATCGAGGCCATCGACGTCGGCGGACACGATGGCGCTGCGCAGACGCGCAGCCTCGACGACCTGCGCGCGCATCGCGCGTTCTCCGGCCTGCGTGGCAGCCTGCGCGCGCCGGGCGGCCAGACGGTGCACCTGGAGTTCAGTGGCCACCCGCGCACCACCGACGATGCGCACTTCATGGGCTACTGGGGCGTGGCGCGCGACATCACCGAGCAGGTGCGCGCGGAAGGCCAGCTGCGGCGCTCGGAGTCGATGTTGTCGACCTTGTTCGCCGCCACGCCCGAATGCGTGGCGCTGAGCGAGCTGGCCAGCGGCCGCTTCCTGATGGTCAACCAGGCCTTTCTCGACGTGCTGGGCTATGCGCGCGACGAGGTGATCGGGCGCACGTCGCTCGAGCTGGGCATCTGGTACTCGCCGAACGATCGCGCGCGCGTGCTGCAGATGCTGCGCGACCAGGGCACCTTGATCAGCCTGCGCGTGGCGTTTCGCGCCCGCTCGGGCGCTCGCGTCAGCATGCTGGTGTCGGGCGCGATGTGCCGCATCGACGGCGTCGACACCGTGGTGGTCAATGCGCGCGACGTCACCACCGACGATCGCACGCGCCAGGAGCACGCGGCGATGCTGCAGCGCGCCTCGATCGGCATCGCCTTCACGCGCGCGCACCACATCGCCAGCGCAAACCCGTGTTTCGAGCGCATGTTCGGCTGGGACACCGGCGAGCTGGCGGGCCAGCCGATGGCGGTGGTCTGGCCCGAACTCGACACGCCGGCGGCCAGGCCCAATGAGCCGGTGGTGCTCGAGCGCCAGATGACGCGCCGCGACGGCAGCCGCTTCTGGTGCCACCTGCGCGCCGATGCACTCGAGGGCGACGACCCGCGCAGCGGCGGCACCATCTGGTTTGCCGAAGACGTGAGCGATCGCCATAGCGCCGAGCTAGACATCGCCGCGGCGCGCGACACCGCCGAGGCCGCGAGCCGCGCCAAGAGCGCATTCCTGGCCAACACCAGCCACGAGATCCGCACGCCGCTCAATGGCCTGCTCGGCCTGGCGCGGCTGGCGATGCGCGACGGCATCTCCGAGCCGCAGCGCCAGACCTACATGGCGCACATCCTCGAGAGTGCCGAAGGGCTGTCGGCCACGCTGTCCGACATCCTCGACCTGTCGAAGATCGAAGCGGGCAAGCTCAGCATCGACCGCGCAGCGTTTCGGCTGCGCGATGCGCTGGAGTCGGTGTGCTGCGCCAACGCTCCGGTCGCGCAGGCCAAGGGCCTGACACTGGAACTCAACATCGATGCGGCATTGCCGCTGGCGGTGATCGGCGATGCCCACCGGATGCAGCAGATCGTCGGCAACTTCGTGTCCAACGCGATCAAGTTCACCGAGCGCGGCGGCGTGCGCGTCGAGGCCATGTTGCAACCCGGCCCGCTGGTGCGGTTGGCCGTGTCCGACACCGGCATCGGCGTCGATGCCCAGGCGCAAGGCCGCTTGTTCCAGCCGTTCTCGCAGGCCGACCAATCGACCACGCGGCGCTACGGCGGCACGGGCCTGGGTTTGTCGATTTGCCGCGAGCTGGCGCGTCTGATGGGCGGGCAGGTGGGCCTGCGCAGCACGCCCGGGGTGGGCAGCGAGTTCTGGGTCGAACTGCCGCTGCCAGCGGTGCATGAGTCGGACATCAAACCCGCATTCGCCGCCGAGGCCGACGACGTGCGCGTGTTGCAAGGGGCGCGCGTGTTGATCGGCGAGGACAACGCGGTGAACATGATGATCACCTCGGGCCTGCTCGAGCAGTGGGGCGTGCAGGTGGGGCAGGCCACCGACGGCATGGCCGTGGTCGAGGCGGCCGAGCAGGCCGACCGCGACGGCGTGCCCTTCGATGCCGTGCTGATGGATCTGCAGATGCCGCGCCTGAGCGGGCATGCCGCGGCGCGCGTGTTGTGCGAGCGCCTGGGCGAGCGCGCGCCGCCGATCATCGCGCTCACCGCGGCGGCGCTGGTCAGCGAGCGCGACGAAGCACTGCGCGCTGGCATGCGCGAGTTCCTCACCAAGCCGGTCAACTCCGAGCGGCTGCGCGGCGTGCTGGCGTTTTGGATCGGCCGCTCGCGTGCCTGAGGCGCCGAAGCGTTCGCGCAGCGGCAGCGCATCCGCCGTGCAGGCCGAGATCGCGCGGCGTTTCGCCGCTGCGTTGCGTGAGCGCTTCGCGGCGCACGCCGACCCCGTCTGCGCCGCACCGATGCAGGCGTACATGAAGTCGGCCCTGCCGTGCCACGGCATCAAGGCCCCGCTGCGGCGCCGGCTGACCGCCGAGCTGGTGCAAACGCTGCCGCTGTCCGACACCGCCACGTTGACCGAGGCGATGCGCATGCTGTGGCGCCAGGCGCGCTTTCGCGAGGAGCGCTATGCCGCGATGGAGCTGGCGCGCGTGGGGCCGCACCGCAAGCTGCTCGATGTGTCGATGCTGCCGCTGTACGAGGAGATGATCGCCTGCGGCGCCTGGTGGGACTATTGCGACGACATCTCGGCGGGCGCCGTGGCGCCGCTGCTGCAGGAACATCCGCGCACGGTGAAACCGCTGCTGCGTCGCTGGGCGCGCAGCGACAACCTGTGGCTGCGCCGCGCAGCGTTCCTGTGCCAGCGCAGCCTGAAGCACGACTTCGACGCGGTGCTGTTCTACGACACCATCCTGCCGTCGATCGGCGCCAGCCGGTTTGCCGACGAGTTCTTCATCCGCAAGGGCATCGGTTGGGCGCTGCGCAGCCGCTCATACAGTGCGCCCGACGAAGTGGTGGCGTTCCTGCGCGAGTACGAGCCGCAGCTGTCGCCGCTGACGCGCCGCGAGGCGATGAAGGTCATCGCCCGCCGCGCCCACAAGGCCTAACGCACCGGTGAGGCGAACGCGCCGGGCTCCGGGCCGCCCATCGCGACCACGGTGTCGCGGATCAGGTGCCCCGAGATGCTGAAGCGCGGCGGGATCTTCGGCAGCGCATCCAGCGCATACCAGTTCGCGTCCTCGATCTCGTCGGGCTGCTTGACGATCTCTCCGCTCACCCATTGCGCGGTGTAGGCCACCATCAGGCTGTGCGGGAACGGCCAGCTCTGGCTGCCGTAGTAGCGCAGGTCTTTCACCTGCACTCCCACTTCTTCGGCGACCTCGCGGTGCAGGCATTGCTCCAGCGACTCGCCGGCCTCGACGAAGCCGGCCAGCGCGCTGTAGACACCGGGCACGTAGTGCGGCGAACGCGCGAGCAGCACCTCACCGTCCCGCCACACCAGCACCATGATTGCCGGGCTCAGGCGCGGATAGGCGGTGTGGCCGCAGGCGGGGCACTTGCGCGAACGCTCGCGCACCTGCAGCTCGGTGGGCGCGCCGCAGGCACCGCAGAAGCGGTGCGCGCGGTCCCACTCGAGCACCTGCGCGGCGCGCCCGGCAATGCCCATCAGCGGTTCGCCGAAACCCATCATCGCGGCGCGCAGCGGCATGCGGCGCCAGCCGCTGGGTACGTCGGCGAGCGTGAAGGTCCAGCAGTCGATGCCGTCGAGCCGGCCGAGGTAGTGGCGCGTCGGTGCCAGCGGCTCGAGTGCCTGCCACGCATGCGGGGCCAACGGCGCGCCATCGTCGGAGGGCAGCAGCAACTGGCCCTCGACGAAGCCGAAGCACCAGGCCGTGTCGGTGGCCGGTGCCTGCGGTGACACAGCGGGGACGAAGCGCATCGCGGCATTGTGCCGCGATGCGCCGCGGGCTCTCTAGTCGGGCAGCGTGATGGCCACTTTCATATCAGCGCCTGACGTTCACTCGGGCTCGATGCCCGCCGCCTTGATCACGCGACCCCACTTCTGGGTCTCTTCGGCCTGGAACTTCGCCAGCTGCTCGGGCGTGGTGGGGAAGGGCTCGCCGCCACTGGTGTCGAAGAAGGCCTTCGCAGCCGGCGCCTTGAGGCCCGCGGCCAGCAGCTCGTTCAGGCGCTGCACCACCGGCGCCGGCGTGTGGGCCGGCACGTAGGCGGCGAACCAATAGCCCATGTCGTAGCCTTTGACGCCGGCCTCGTCGATGGTCGGCACGTCGGGCAGCATCGGCAGGCGCTTGAGCGTCGACACGCCGAGCGCGCGCAGCTTGCCGCCCTTGATCTGCGGCACGCCGGTGGAGGTGTCGGTGATCATCATCGCGATCTGGCCACCGAGCAGATCGGTGATCGCCAGCGGGTTGCTCTTGTACGGCACGTGCAGGATGTCGGTGCCGCTCATCTGCTGGAACAACTCGCCCGCCACGCGGCTCGACGAGCTGCCGCTGCCGAACGTGAGCTTGCCCGGGTTCTTGCGTGCGAAGTCGAGCAAGTCCTTGACCGACTTGTACGGCGAGTTGGCCGCCACCACCAGCACCTGGCCACCCTTGCCCAGGCCCGTGACGGGCGCGAAGTCCTTCACCGGGTCGTACGGCAGCTTCTTGTACAGGTGCTCGTTGGCGGCGTGCGTGGTGTTGGTGGTGATCAGCACCGTGTAGCCGTCGGCCGCTGCACGTGCGGCCGCCTGCGCCGCGAGCATGCCGCTGGCACCGGCCTTGTTGTCGACCACCACCGCCTGCTTGGTGGTCTCGGTGATCGATTGGCCGAGCGCGCGCGCCAGCTGGTCGGTGGCGCTGCCGGCGGCGAACGGCACGATGAAGGCGATCGGCTTGGCCGGGTAGGTCTGGGCCCACGCCGCCGGCGCCAACGCGGCGGCAGCGAACAGGGTCATCACAGATCGTCGGGTTGAGGCATTCATGATTTGTCTCCGGATGGGTTCTGGGCATCGGGGCCGCGCAGCAGCGGCAGCAATGCCGTGGGTACCTCGAGCGGCAGCTCGAGCAGCAGGAACGACAGCGCCTTGCCGTGGCTGTCGAGATTGAGCGCATCGTTGACGCCGCCGTCGAGCACGCCGTCGAGCACGACATTCATCGCGTGCAGGTGGGGCAGCAGGTGGCGGGTGACCTGGCTCGGCCGGCGGTGCGCGAACTGGCGCGCGATGCGCGCCTCGGTGATCTGTTGGACGATCAGCGGGTACAACGCCGGCGCCCACGCGATCACGCTGATGTTCGAGCGGTCGCCCTTGTCGCCGGTGCGGCCGTGCGCGGCGCGCCACAACGGCACGGTGGTGATCGATGCAGGTGATGCGGCCATCGTTACTCGATCATCTCGAAGGTCGCTGGCACGTCGGTGCGCGGCAGCAGGCACGACAGCGTGCCCAGCGTGGGCTTGAGCGCCGTGCGCACGCCGCCGCCGCCGGCCGGCCCACAGCAATAGAGCGCGGTGACTTCGCGCACCAGGCGCTCGGCGCTGGCGCGCTCGGCGTGGCGCAGTGCGACGCGCAGCCGCACGTCGCGCGCGTCGCCGGCGGGCGTGGCAGCGAGCCAGCGGCCGCCGTCGTCGCCGAGGATGCTGGCGACGCCGATCAGGTCGGCGCGCAGCGCGCCCAACGATTGCAACCGCTCGCGCAACACGTCGGCCGCCAGCCGCGCGCGTGCTTCGGCGCGTGCGCCGGCGTAGGAGATCTCGCCTTCAGCGAGCCAGCCACTTTCGAAGCAGACGTTGACCTTCAGCGTGCCGGTGCGCGCGTGGCCGCGCACGCCGTCGAGCCGCACGCGGTCGGCGCCGACCTCGTGCACCTGCGCGCTGGCGATGTCGGCCACCACGTCGGGTGTCTGGGACGCGGCAGGGTCGTGCCCCTCGTAGAGCAGTTCCTCCTTCACCGTGTGTTCGTCGACGCGGCCGCCGGTGCCGGCGGGCTTGGTGATCGTGCAGTGCCCGTGTTCGTCGATCTCGGCGATCGGATAACCGAGCCGCGCCAGCCCGGGGATGTCTTTCAGCCCCGGGTCGGCGTAGTAGCCGCCGGTGACTTGCGTGCCGCACTCGAGCAGGTGGCCGGCCATCGTCGCGCGGGCCAGGCGGTCCCAGTCGTCGGGCGCCCAGCCGAAGTGCGCGAGCGCCGGCGCCACGGTGAGCGACGGATCGGCGATGCGTCCGCCGACCACGATCTGCGCGCCGGCCTTCAGCGCGGCGGCGATCGGTTCGGCGCCGAGATACGCATTGGCGCTGACGATGTCGCGGCCTTCGATCGCGGCGCCGAGCTCGCGCTGCAACGCAGCGCGGTGCGCAGTGCCCGACACGTCGTCGCCGGCGACCACCGCGATGCGCGGCGCCGGCAGGCCTTGCTGCAGCGCCATCTCGCGGATGCGCAGCGCGGCGCCGCGCGGGTTGGCGGCGCCGAAGTTGCTGACGATGCGCACGCCGCCGCGCAGGCAGCGCGCCAGCACCGGCGCCAGCATGGCGTCGAGCAGCGGTTCGTAGCCCGCGCCGGGGTCCAGCCGCTTGGCCAGTTGGGCGAGAGCAAGCGTGCGTTCGGCCAGCGTCTCGAAGATCAGCACCGCCGGGCCGCCGGCGGCGAGCAGCGCATCGACCACCGGGCCGGCGGCGTCGGTGCGGTCGCCGGAGAAACCGGCGGCACAACCGATGCGCAAGACGGGCGGGGTGGCCATGCGCCGCACTGTAGGTAGCGGTCGCACATCTGTGAAATCGAAAGATGCGATACATTGATCTGCAATGCAGATGAATCTCACCACGCGCGAGCTGACTGCGTTCCTCACGCTGGCCGAGCAGCGCAACTTCACGCGCGCGGCGGCGCTGTGCCACCTGTCGCAGCCGGCGTTCTCGGCATTGGTGCGCGGCCTCGAAGAGGCGATGGGCGCGCGGTTGTTCGATCGCACCACGCGCAGCGTGGAGCTCACCGCCGAGGGCCGCGTGCTGATCGAGCCGGCGCGACGGCTGCTGCGCGACGCCGAGAGTGCGCTCACCGACGTGCGCGACCACGCGGCGCGCCGCCGCGGCCGCGTGGCGATCGCGCTGTTGCCGTCGCTGGCGGCGGGCTGGCTGCCGCCGCTGCTGGCGCGCTTTCACCTCAAGTACCCGGGCATCGAGCTCGACGTGGCCGATGTGCTGTCGGATGCCTGCATCGAGCGTGTGCGCAGTGGCGCTGCGGACTTCGCGCTCGCCTCCACCCGCACCGCCACGCCCGAGCTGCACGCCGAGGAGTTCTGCCGCGACGGCTTTCACCTTGTGTGCCGGCGCGACCACGCACTGGCCAAAGCACGGCGTGAGCGCATCGAGCTCAAGCATCTGGCGCCGTACCCCATCGTGCAGCTGGCGCGCTCGAGCAGCGTGCGCCAGGTCGTGGAGGCCGCGATCTACCCGATGCAACTGCACACGGTGATGGAGCTCGACCAGCTCAGCACGGTGGCTGGCATGGTGCGCGCCGGGCTGGGCATCACGATCGTGCCGTCGCTCACGCTGTTCCACTTCGCCGACGCGCAGCTGGTCACCCGGCCGTTGCACGCGCCGGCGCTGGTGCGGCGCGTGTACATGGTGCGGCGCGCCGACCGGCCGCTGTCCACCGCGGCGGCGGGGTTGCACGAGATGTTGATGGCGGCCACGCCGCGGGGGTTTCAGAGGCGGATGGCGTGACGGCCCGAGGCTCCTCCGCGAATTTGGCCAGAGCCCGATGGCCTAACGCTTTAGTGCAGTAGTCATGCTGCTGCTTGCGGCTTTGCACGCTGCCGGACGCAAAAGGCCAGGTCTTCAGGTGCGAGAAGCGCGAGCGGCACGTCCTTCGCTCGAGAACGAAACAAACTCGCAGGCCGTGAATTTCGCTCCGCAGTTACAAGGCCTGCGCGATGCGCGGATGTAACCCAACAAATGCGTGTTGATTCGATCACTTTGTTGATCGAGCGCGGCCTGTAGGCTCCCTCCAGAACTGCAAAAAAGACAAAAGGGTTTTAACGCGTCGTCGCGTTCGAACACCTGCATGTTGCAGAGGGAGCCCATGACATGCCGACACCGACGTCGCTGAATATCGTCCTCAATGGGGCCGCTAAATCGGTCTCGGTCGCAGACGGCAGCGAACCGCTGCTATTCGTGCTGCGCAACAAGCTGGATCAGATCGGCCCCAAGATCGGCTGCGGCGCCCAGCAATGCGGCGTCTGCACGGTGCTGGTCAACGGCGCCGCGGTGCGCGCTTGCATGGCCGAGGTCAAGTCGATACCGGGCGGAGCCGAGGTGCTCACCCTCGACGGGCTGGCGACAAATGAGCATGGCAAAGCCGCTCGGTTGCACGTGCTGCAGCGAGCCTTCATCGAGGAGCAGGCCGCGCAATGCGGGTTCTGCGCCAACGGCATGATCATGAGCGCGCTGGCCTGGCTCAACGGTCGCGCTGCTCGAGGCGAACGCGGCGTGCCGAGCGACGAGGAGGTCAAGCACTTCCTGTCGGGCAAGGGCCCCGGTGCAGTCTCGGTGACGCTGTGTCGCTGTGGCGCTCATCTGCGCATCGTGCGCGCCATCCAACGCGCGGCCAGGGACTGGCGCCGCGGCGACTCCGATCGGGATCGCCGTGGCGATGGTGAAGACTGGGATGACGACGATCGGAGTGCAAGGTCCAAGGAGCGCTCATGAACCCCACCCTGATCTCACGCCGCCGCTTCCTGGCTGGAAGCGGCAGCTTGACCGTCGGCTTCAGCTTGTCGGCCACCCTCGGGGGCATCGCGGCCGCGGCGTCGGCCGCCGGCGGCAGACTGGGTGTTGATTCCTGGATCGAGATCAGCGGTGGCGATGGCACTGTGGTGACGATCTACGCCGGCAAGGTCGAACTCGGCACTGGCGTGCGCACGTCGCTGACCCAGATCGTTGCCGAGGAACTCGCCCTGTCGTTCAATCAGGTCGTCTATGTGCAGGGCGACACCGACCGCACACCGGGCAGCCAGGGCTACACCGCCGGCAGCAAGACGATTCAAACCGAAGGTCCGTCGCTGAGAATGGCTGCGGCCACGGCGTTTCAGGGCTTGCTGGCATTGGCCGCCGCGCAGTTTGGCGTTGACGCTTCCCAGCTGCGCGCAAGAGATGGTCGCATCGGCGTCGGCGAGCACCTGTCCGGCGGCAAGACCTATGGTCAATTGATCGGCGGCCAGGCGTATCAGATGGCGAGCAACGCGACCGTGCCGGTCAAGTCTTCAGCCGACTATTCGATCGTCGGCAAATCGGTGCGGCGCGTCGACCTGCCGGGCCGCTTTACTGCCAAGACCGGCTTCCTGGCTGAATTCAAGCTGCCGGGCATGTTGCATGCTCGGGTGGTTCGCCCGGCCGGGCGCAATGCGTCATTCATCAGTTTCGATGCCGCCTCGCAGGCCACCGTGCAGTCGATTCCCGGCGTCGTGCAGGTGGTCCGACAGGGCAATTTCGTGGCTGTGGTCGCCACCGACGAGTACGCGGCGCTGGTCGGCGCGCGCACTCTGCGCGTGAACTGGACCGCGGGCGCGCCGTTGATCCCGCAAGCCACGCTGCGCACAGCGCTGCAGGACGCCGCCAACGTCTACGCCAGCGGCAACGAGATCAACATCGGCAACGTCGACGCCGCTCTCGCGAGCTCCGCCGCCACGGCCAGTGCCACCTACTTCACGCCGTTCCAGATGCATGCCTCGCTGGGTGCCTCTTGCGCAGTGGCCGATGTGAACATGGCCACTCAACGCGCCAGCGTGTGGTCGTCGACCCAAGGGCCTTACCCGCTGCGCGGCGCACTGTCGGTGCTGCTGGGCCTGCCTGAAGCCGCGATTCGCGTGATCTTCGTCGAGGGCTCGGGCTGCTACGGCCACAACGGTGCCGACGACGCGGCCGCCGAGGCGGCCTTGATCTCCAAGTTGGTCGGCAAGCCGGTTCGCCTGCAATGGACGCGTGCCGAAGAGCATGGCTGGGAGCCCTTGACCCCGGCCATGGTGCACAACATGCGCGGCGGCGTCACCGGCCCGAGCTGCATGGCCTGGGAGCACTCGGTCTACAGCCCGAGCCACAACTCGCGGCCCAGCTTAGGCGCGGCGAGCAACCTGCTGCCGATGCAGCAGCTGGGCTCGGCCCCGCCCGATGCGCCGGCCCTGAGCGGCAACGCGGCCACGCGCAACGCGCCGGTCACCTACAACTTTGCCAACAATCGCCTGATCCGCAATTTCGTCAGGAGCTTCAACTTGGTGCCCGGCACGCGCAAGGCCGCGCTGCCGCTGACCTGGTCGTTGCCGCGCACTTCTGCATTGCGCAGCCTGGGCGGCTTCTCGAACTCATTCGCCAACGAATCGTTCATGGACGAGTTGGCCAAGAAAGCCAATGCCGACCCGCTGGTGTTTCGCATGCAGCACACCAGCGACCCGCGTGCCGTGGCGGTGATGCAGGCAGCGGCCACGCAAGCCGGCTGGGGCAGTGCGCGCCCGGCGGCGCCGCATGGCTTTGCAGCCGGCCGCGGCATCGGCTTCCTGCGTTACGAGACCGTGGAGGCCTATGTCGCCACAGTGGTCGAGGTGTTGGTCAACAAGAGGACCGGCGCGGTCCAGGTCACCCGGGTGGTGGTGGCTCACGACTGCGGACTGATCATCAATCCGGACGGGCTGCGCAGCCAGATCGAGGGCAACGTGATCCAGGGCATCAGCCGCACGCTGAAAGAAGAGGTGAGCTACAGCGCCGACCGCATCACCAGCCTCGCCTGGCAGGACGACCCGCAGGTGGGCGAGTTGGGCTACCCGGTGCTCAATTTCGATGAGGTGCCTGCGATCGAGATCGTGCTCATCGATCGCCCGACCGAGCCCTCCTGGGGCGCGGGCGAGCCGGCGATCAGCTCCCTGCCCGGAGCAATCGGCAACGCCATCTGCAACGCCACCGGTGCGCGGGTGCGCAGCCTGCCGATGACGCCGGCGGTCGTGATGGCAGCATTGCAGGCTGCGCCCTGAACGAACCAGGCTATGCAGCCAGTTTGCGGGTTAGCCTTTCCCTTGTTTCTCTCGATGACCGGCGCGCCATTCCGGCGCAGCTACCCGCATCGCCTCGTAGAGAGGCCGAGCAGGCGCCCCAATAGAGGTGCGAGGCGGACAGGCGCTCATCACCGGTCGGTCGCTGCCCACGTTCGGCCACAAGCCGACCTTCGATCCGTGTCCGGATAACGGACCCTCGCACCGCTCTCATTGCCGCACTCCAGCCAAAGCATTGGGCGAGCCAAGGAGTGTGCCGCCTTGCAGCTCGCGCCTCGCATCGACCACGCCCACCTTGAGACTGCGTGGAACTGATGCCCGCAGGTGGGCCGGGCGTCACCTTGCTCTGATCTTCGCCTTTCGAGTTTTCGCCGCCAGCGCGTCCCAGAGCCGGCAGGCGATCGGGCCGTGCGGCTTGCCGAGTTTGCGAGCGGCGACGAGTTCGACCGTGCTTCCGCGAAAGTGGCGGTTGGCGATCGAGATGAGCCGGCCCTTTGCAAGGTCGTCAGCCACGAGGTAGTCGGGCAGGTGCCCCCAACCGAGCCCTTGAACGATGACCTCCCTTTTCATCATCTGGTCGCTCACGGTGCAGCGGCGTGTGCCTTCGATGACGAAGTAGCTCCGCGGCGCGGGGCGTGCCGCGCTATCTCGGATGACGCACTGGACGAGATCGCGCATGCGGTCGACCGTCGCTGCAGCGACGGGGAACGGCAGGAAGCCAGGGGCCGCGACCGGAACGAGAGACACGCGCCCCAGGTGCAACGTCTCGAACCGCGCATCACCGTCCAACACGTGGTGCAGGATGAGGTCTGCCTTGTCGTCGACGAGCAACTCCCAGGGCGCCGACAAAGTCTCGAACTGCAGATGCAGTTGCGTCTGCGGGTGTTCGGCGAAGAAGTCCCGCAGCAGGCCCAACATGGTCGGCAGTGGCGAAAGATCACCCACGACGACACGCAGTTCACTTTCCTCGCCCGCGGCTACATGCTGGGCGTAGGCCTGAAGCTCGCCAACCTCACTCAAGACTCGCCGCGCCCTGTCGAGAAACGCCGCACCGGGCGACGTCAGAACGAGGCGATACCCCTCGCGATCGAAGAGCGCGAAGCCGATGGCCTGCTCCAGATTGTTGAGCGTCGTGTGCACCGTGGGATGCGTTCGATTCAATCGCGCCGCGGCGGCTTGCAGCGACCCCTCGGCCACGATGGCATCGAGCACGCGAAGCTGGCTGATGGAGATCGGCGTCATTGAGGAACTCTACAATCTTTGTGGATACTTTGTAATATCAATTCATCTTCTCGCTGTCTAGAGTGCCGGGCATC
>JBIODO010000072.1:0-13177 GCA_044445225.1 Burkholderiales bacterium | reverse complement strand
GTCGCCGCGCTGCGCACCGCCAAGCTGAGCTGCTTCGTGATCTTCATCCTGATCGGCTCGACGATCTTCAGCCACACCTTCGCGGCAGTGAACGGCAACGTCTGGGTCGAGCAACTATTCGCTCACCTGCCGGGTGGCGCCACCGGGTTCCTGGTGGTGGTGACCGCGCTCGCGTTCGTGCTCGGCATGTTCCTCGACTTCCTCGAGATCGCCTTCATCCTGGTGCCGCTGCTGGCGCCGCTGGCCGCCAAGCTGGGCATCGACCTGGTGTGGTTCGGCGTGCTGCTGGGCATCAACCTGCAGACCTCGTTCCTGACGCCGCCGTTCGGCTACGCACTGTTCTTCCTGCGCAGCGTGGCGCCGCGCAGCGCCCACGTCGATGCGGCCAGCGGCCGGCGCGTGCCGGGTGTGTCGACGCAGGACATCTACGTCGGCGCGATGCCGTTCGTCGCCGTGCAGGTGCTGGTGATGGCTGCCGTGATCGTGTGGCCGTCGTTGATCCGTCTGGAGGGCGAACGCACGCCCAAGCTCGATGAGGCGGCCACCGAAATCATGCTCGAGCAGGCCATCGCGGCCGGCGCGCTGTTCACGCCCGAGCACCCCAGGCCCGATCCGGTGGCGCTGCTGCTGCAGCACCTGCGCGAAGTCGGCGCGCTGCCGGGCGAGCCCGCTCGCTGAAGCGCCGGTGTGCACAATGCATTCCCGTTGCATTGTTCGGGGAGCGCTGCGATGACCGCAGTCAAGATATTGGTAGCACAAGGCGGCGGCCCGACGGCCGTGATCAATCAGTCGCTGGTCGGCGTGGTGCTGGAGGCGCGGCGCTTCGGCCAGGTGGACCGTGTCTATGGCGCGCGCCACGGCGTGCGCGGCATCGTCAACGAAGAGTTCGTCGACCTGACGCAGGAAACCACTGAGAGCCTCGAGCGCGTGGCGGCCACGCCGGGCTCGACGCTCGGCTCGACGCGCGACAAGCCCGACCTCAAGTACTGCCAGCAGATCTTCGAGGTGCTGCGGGCGCACGGCATCGGACATTTCTTCTACATCGGCGGCAACGATTCGTCGGACACCGTGCGCATCGTCAGCGAGGAGGCCGCCAAGACGGGCCACCCGCTGCGCTGCGTGCACATCCCCAAGACGATCGACAACGACCTGGTGTGCAACGACCACACGCCGGGTTTCCCGTCGGCGGCGCGCTTCGTGGCCCAGGCGTTTGCCGGTGCGAACCTCGACAACGCGGCGCTGCCCGGGGTTTACGTGGCGGTGGTGATGGGCCGCCATGCCGGGTTCCTGACCGCGGCGGCAGCCGGCGCCCGCAAGTTCCGCGACGACGGCCCGCACCTGATCTATCTGCCCGAGCGCACGTTCACGATCGAGCGTTTCCTGGCCGACGTGAAGGCCGTGCAAGAACGCCACGGCCGCTGCGTGGTGGCGGTGTCCGAGGGCATCCACGATGCGTCGGGGCAGCCGATCATCACGCAGCTGGCCAAGCAGGTCGAGCGCGACGCGCACGGCAACGTGCAGTTGTCGGGCAGCGGCGCGCTGGCCGATCTGCTGTGCGAGCAGATCAAGGCCCAGCTCGGACTGAAGCGCGTGCGCGGCGACACCTTCGGCTACCTGCAGCGCAGCTTCCTGGGCTGCGTCAGCGATGTCGACCAGCGCGAGGCGCGCGAGGTCGGCGAGAAGGCGGTGCAGTTCGCGATGTGGGGCCAGCGCAATGGCTCGGTGGCGATTGCGCGCAGCGGCAACTACGCGGTCGACTCCCAGCTGGTGGCGCTAGCCGACGTGGCCGGCAAGACGCGGGTGATGGACGACGCCTTCATCGCCGACAACGGCAGCGACGTGACCGACGCGTTTGCCTCCTACCTGCGCCCGCTGCTCGGCTCGGCGCTGCCCGAGCCGCATCGGCTGCGGGCGGCGCCGGTGGCCAAGGTGCTCAAGGCAAAAAGCTGAGGGTCGCTTTCATCGCTGCGACCGCGCGCCGCGCGCGGCGGCGCGCCATGCTCACGGCTGCACGACCGCGGCCGCAGCGTGCTCGGGTTGCGGCGCCGCCGCGGGCGCTGCCTGCAGCGCCTTGGTGACGATCTCGCGCAGGTCGGGGCTCAGGTCGGTGCGCAGCGCCACGCGTGCAATGGCCTCGCGAGCCGCGCTTCGGTATGGCTCGGCCAGGTGCATCCAGCGATCCAGCGCGCGCGCCACGCGCGAGGCGAGCATGGGGTTCAGCGCGTCGAGCTCGATCACGCGCTCGGCCCAGAACACGTAGCCCGCGGCATCGGTGCGGTGGAAGGCGCCGGGGTTGCGCAGGCACAGGCTGCTGATCAGGCTGCGTGCGCGGTTGGGGTTCTTGAGCGTGAACGCGCGGTGCTGCATCAGCTCGCGCACGCGCGCGAACACGCGGCCCTCGCGCTCGCTGGCGCTGGCCTGCAGCATGAACCATTTATCAACGACCAGCGGCTCGTGCGCGAACTCGTCGTACAGCCGTTGCAGCGCGCCGGCGGCCAGCTCGCTGTGCGACTCGACCAGCGCGCTCAACGCGCCGAGCCGGTCGGTCATGTTGCTGGCGTCCTTGAAGCGCTGCAGCGCGCGGCCCGGCCACACCGGATCGCCTGTGCGCACCGCGTGGCGCACCAGCATCGCCAACGCCAGGTTGGTCAATGCGCGGCGGCCTGCCTGGTCGGGCTCGGGCCGATAGCCTTCGCGCACCGCGTGCGATTCGAACGCCCACAACCAATCGGCCTGCAGATGCGCCGCCAGTTGATCCAGCACCTGCTCGTGCAGCGCGTGGATTTGCGCCGGGTCGGCCGGCGTCACGCGCTCGGCCACAGTGGCTTCGCTGGGCGGCGTCAGCAACAGCTCTTTGAGTGCCGGCTCGATGGCCGGGTCGCGCAGCACGCTGCGCAATGCGGCCACGGTGTCGGGCCCGAATTGCAGCGGCGCTGCAGCGTGCAGCGCCGCGACCAAGGTCTGCATCAGCAGGCGCTGGCCGGCCTCCCAGCGGTTGAAGGCATCGCTGTCGTGCATCAGCAGCACGCGCAAGTCGGCATCGGAAAGGGCGTCGTCGAGCTGCACTGGCGCCGAGAAGCCGCGCAGCAGCGACGGCACCGGCTCTTCGTCGATGTCGGCGAACGTGAAGCTGTGGCTGACCTCCGACAGCACCAGCACGCGCGACGGGCCGCCGGCCATCGGCTCGCCAAGCAGCCGCAGCGGCAGCGCCTTGCCGTCGCGTGACAGCAGCGACAACGACACCGGAATCACGAACGGCAGCTTCTCGCTCTGCCCGGGCGTGGGTGCGCAACGCTGGCCCAGCCGCAGTGTGTAGGTGCGCGCCGCGGCGTCGTGGTGGCCGTGCGCCAGCAGCGCGGGCGTGCCGGCCTGCGCGTACCAGCGCTTGAACGAGTCGAGGTGTTCGGCCAGCCAGCTGCCCGGGTTGGCATCGGCGATGGCCTGCGCGAAGTCGTCGCAGGTGACGGCCTGGCCGTCGTGGCGCTGGAAGTACAAGTCCATGCCGCGCCGGAAGCCCTCGCGGCCGACCAGCGTGTGCATCATGCGCACCACCTCGGCGCCTTTTTCGTACACGGTGGTGGTGTAGAAGTTGTCGATCGCGGTGTAGGCCTCGGGCCGCACCGGATGCGCCATCGGGCCGGCGTCTTCGGCAAACTGCACCTCGCGCAGAAACTGCACGTCGTGGATGCGCTTGATGGCGCGCGCCGACGGCGAGGCCATCATGTCCATGCTGAATTCCTGGTCGCGGAACACCGTGAGGCCTTCCTTCAACGACAGCTGGAACCAGTCGCGGCAGGTGATGCGGTTGCCGGTCCAGTTGTGAAAGTACTCGTGGCCGATGACGCGTTCGATGTCGAAGAAGTCGTCGTCGGTGGCAGTGGCTGCGCTGGCCAGCACGAACTTGGTGTTGAACAGGTTCAGGCCCTTGTTCTCCATCGCGCCCATGTTGAAGTCGTCGACCGCCACGATCATGAAGCGCTCGAGGTCCAGCGTGAGCCCGAAGCGCGCCTCGTCCCAGGCGATCGACGCCATCAGCGAGTTCATCGCGTGCTCGGTCTTGTCCATGTCGCCGCGGCGCACGTACACCTGCAGCAGGTGATCCTTGCCGGCGCGCGAGCGCACGCGCTGCTCGCGGCAGGCCAGGTCGGCGGCCACCAGCGCGAACAGGTAAGAGGGTTTGGGATGCGGGTCGTGCCAGGTGGCGAAGTGGCGGCCACCCTCGAGCGCGCCCTCGGCCACCAGATTGCCGTTGGACAGCAGCTTGGGGCAGCGCGCCTTGTCGGCGCGCAGCGTCACCGTGTAGACCGCCATCACGTCGGGCCGGTCGAGGAAGTAGGTGATGCGGCGAAACCCTTGCGCCTCGCACTGCGTGAAGAAGCCGCCGTTGGACGTGTACAGGCCCGACAGCTCGGTGTTGGCCTCGGGCGCGCAGGTGTTGCGGATCTCCAGCACGAAGCGCTCGCGGTCGCCCGGCAGCTCGACCACCAGGTCGCCCTCGTCGTGCCGGAACGCCACGCTCTCGCCGTCGGCCAGCACGCGCATCAGGTTGAGCCCCTCGCCGTTCAGGCGCAGCGCTTGCGCGGGCAACGCGGCATTGCGCTCGATCGTCATCTTGCTGCCGACGATGGTCTTGGCGGGGTCGAGGTCGAACGTCAGCTCGACCTGACGGATCCAGTACGCCGGCGGCGTGTAGTCTTCGCGCCGCACCGGTTGGGTCTGGCCTTCGCGCATGGGATTCACCTGTTGGGGAGTTGGGGCGGGCCTAGAGGCCCTGCTTCAGGCTGGCCTCGATGAAGGCATCGAGGTCGCCGTCGAGCACTTTTTGCGTGTTGCTGGTCTCGACATTGGTGCGCAGATCCTTGATGCGGCTCTGGTCGAGCACGTAAGAGCGGATCTGGTGGCCCCAGCCGACGTCGGTCTTGCTGTCTTCGAGCTTTTGCTGCGCCTCGCGCTGCTTGCGCATTTCGTGCTCATAAAGCCGGCTCTTGAGCATCGCCCACGCCTCGTCGCGGTTGCGGTGCTGCGAGCGGTCGTTCTGGCACTGCACCACGATGCCGGTGGGGATGTGCGTCATGCGCACCGCCGAGTCGGTCTTGTTGATGTGCTGGCCGCCGGCGCCCGACGCGCGGAAGGTGTCGATGCGCACGTCGGCCGGGTTGATTTCGATCTCGATCGAGTCGTCCACCTCGGGGTATACGAATACGCTGGCAAAACTGGTGTGCCGGCCCCCAGAAGAATCGAACGGGCTCTTGCGCACCAGGCGGTGCACGCCGGTCTCGGTGCGCAGGTGGCCGAACGCATAATCGCCTTCGATCTTGAGCGTGGCGCTCTTGATGCCGGCCACGTCGCCAGCGCTTTCTTCGAGCAGCTCGGCCTTGAAGCCCTTGCGCTCGCAATACCTGAGGTACTGGCGCAGCAGCATCTGCGCCCAGTCGCACGCCTCGGTGCCGCCGGCGCCGGCCTGGATGTCGAGAAAGCAATTGCTCGGATCGGCCGGGTTGCTGAACATGCGGCGGAATTCGAGGTCCTCGACCGTTGCGCGCAGCTTGGCGGCATCGGCCTCGATTGACTGCAGGCTGGCCACGTCCTCGTCGGCCTTGACCATGTCGTACAGCTCGGCGTTGTCGGACAGGTGCGACTGCAGGTGGTCGATGGTGCCGACCACGGTCTCCAGCGTCTTCTTCTCGCGCCCCAGATCCTGCGCGCGCTTGGGCTCGTCCCAGACCTTGGGGTTCTCCAGCGCGGCGTTGACTTCGTTCAGCCGCAGCGACTTGCGGTCGTAGTCAAAGATACCCCCGTAGCGCGGCGGTGCGCGCGGCGAGGTCGGCCAGCAGGGTGCCGATGGCATTGACTCGTTCGATGTCCATGGTGGAGTTCTTCAGCAGGGGCGGGATTTTCGCATGCGATGCCCCCGCCTGCTCAGGGAAAGACAGCCCCGGCACGGGCGCCGCCGTCGGCGAGAATGCCCCGCAGCTTCGAGCCCAGGGGATGCCATGAGCGAGCCCACCGACGATCCGCACTCGATCCACTCGCAGTGGCTCGTCATGCGGCCGGTGGCGCTGTGGCTGACGCTGGCGTGGGCGCTGGTGACTTTCGTGCCGCCGCTGTTCGCGCCCGATGTGCTCGAGGTCGCCGGGGAGGGCGCCGCGGTGTGGATCGCCGCGCTGGTCGGGCCGCTGGCCTACGTGGTGCTGGCCTGGTGGTACGAACGCCGCGCCGACCGGGCCGACAGGCAGCGGCAGCGCTCGCAACGTGACGGCTGACGCGCCGCTGTCCGTCGCTGACGCGCAGGCTGCCACACGGCCCGGGGCGCACCTGGCGCGGCGCTATGTGGCCTGCGCGCTGGTGCTGCTGCTGTTCACCGCGGCGATGGTGGTGATGGAGCGCTCGGGCCTGCGGCGCTCGTGGATAGCCAGCGCCTTTCTGCTTTTGCCGGTGGGCCTGTACGCGAGCATCGGGCTGGCATGCCGCACCACCGAGGCGTCGCAGTACTTCGTGGCAGGGCGCAACGTGCCCGCGATCTACAACGGCATGGCCATCGGTGCCGACTGGATGAGCGTGGCCTCGTTCATGGGTCTGGCCGGGCTCTTGTATGCCAATGGCTTCGGCGGCCTGGCCTACGTGCTCGGCTGGACCGGGGGCTTCTGCCTGATCGCGTTCTTCATTGCGCCGTACCTGCGCCAGTTCGGCCAGTACACGATTCCCGACTATCTGGGTGAGCGCTACGGCGGGCGGCTGCCGCGCGCGGTGGGGCTGTTCGTGACGGCCGGCTGCAGCCTGATGTACGTGGTGGCGCAGATCTACGGCATCGGCCTCATCACCTCGCGCCTCACCGGCTTCGGCTTCGAGATGGGCATCTTCGTCGGACTCGGCGGCGTGCTGGTGTGCTCGTTCGTCGGCGGCATGCGCGCGATCACCTGGACGCAGGTGGCGCAGTACCTGATCCTGATGATCGCGTTCCTGGTGCCGGTGCTGTGGCTGTCGATCAAGCAGACCGGGCAGCCGGTGCCGCAGCTGGCGCTGGCCCAACAGCTGAAGAAGGTCAACGAGCGCGAGCGCGAACTGCTGGCCGATCCGCGCGAGCGCGCGGTGATGGCCGCCTTCAAGGCCGAGGCCGACAGCTACTCGCGTCAACTGCAAGACGTCGAGCGCTCGCTGAACGAACAGCGTGCCGCCTTGCAGAGCCGGGTCGACGGCGCGTCGGCGCAAAGCGGCTCGTCGCTGGGCGAGCTGCGCTCCGCGCGGCGCGCGCAGCAAGATCTGCCCAAAGACGCCGATGCCGCGCGCGAGGCGTGGACGCGCGCGCGCGACGCCAGCCTGGAGCGGGCGCGCCCGCTGGGCGGCATGCCGCCGCAGGCGCAGTTGTTCCATCCCGACGACGGCGACGCCGCGCACGGTCCATCGGGCCAGCAGCGCTCGCGTCTTGACTTCGTGGCCCTGGTGTTCTGCCTGATGGCCGGCACCGCCGGCATGCCCCACCTGCTGGCGCGCTTCTACACCACGTCCAGCGTGTCGGCGGCACGGCGCTCGGTGACGTGGGCGCTGCTGTTCATCGCGCTGCTCTACGTGTGCGCGCCGGTGCTGGCGGTGCTGGTGAAGTACGAGGTGCTGAACTCGGTGGTGGGCACGCCGTTCGCGCAGTTGCCGCGCTGGATCGTCGAATGGTCGAAGGCCGAGCCGTCTCTTGTGTCGGTGGTCGACATCAACCACGACGGCGTGCTGCAGTTCGGCGAGCTGCGCATCACGCCCGACATCCTGGTGCTGGCCGCGCCCGAGATCGGCGGCATGCCGTTCGCGGTGAGCTGCTTGGTGGCCGCCGGCGGCCTGGCCGCGGCGCTGTCCACCGCCGATGGCCTGTTGCTGACGATCGCCAACGCGCTGTCGCACGATCTTTACTTCAACATCGTGCATCGCGGGCCGCCCACCGACCGGCAGGTGGCGGTGTCAAAGGTGATCCTGTTGTTCGTGGCCCTGGTCGCCGCCTACATCGCGCTGCAGCGGCCGGCGGGCATCCTGCTGCTGGTGACGCCGGTGTTCTCGATCGCCGCGGCGACCATCTTCCCGGCCCTGGTGCTCGGCGTCACGTGGCAGCGCGCCAACCTCTGGGGCGCCACCGCGGGCATGGTGGCGGGCTTCGCGGTCACGCTGTACTACCTGCTGACTCGCTCATTGGGCAGCGGGTCCGATGCCGGCGGCCACGGCCTGTGGCTCGGCATCCAGCCCGAGTCGGCCGGCGTCTTCGGGGTTCCGGTGGCCTTCGCCGTGCACGTGGCGGTGAGCCTGCTGACGTCGCATCGGCGCCGTAGCCTGTCAGCGGCTGGCGCCGCACGCCAACCTTGACACGCCCAGCGGCCAATAGCGGCCCCCTGTTGGGGTATCCTGATCGGTGATTTCCGCGGGATCGAACCGTCACAAGCGGATCAAGACCACACGGTGCGAAGGTAGCGATGGCAAGCATCCTCATCAAGACCGAGGCCGGACAGCGTGAGCTGAAGGATCGCGCGATCGACCTGCCGCGCAGCGCCCGCACGCTGCTGGTGTTGGTGGACGGCACGCGCAACACCGACGAGTTGCTGACGATGGTCAAGGGCGCAACCTCCAAGGACGTCGAAGCCTTGCTGCAGGCCGGCCTGATCGCCGCGTCGGGCAACACCAGTTCCTCTTCGAAGGCCGCGGCCGGCAAAGCCGCGGCGCCCGCGCCCTCCGAAGCCACACCGGCAGTGAAGCTCGAGTTCAAGGAACTCTACGAATGCCTCACCGAGCTGATCCGCGAGCAGCTCGGCGTGCTGAAGGCGTTCAAGTACACGCTCGAGGTGGAGAAGGCGAGCACGGTCGATGACTTGATGGCCGTGGCCAAGCGTTTCGTCGACGACGTGCAGAAGCAAAAGGGCGACTCGGCCGCCAACATGGTTCGGCGTGCCTTGGGCATCGCGCATTGACTGCAGCCCCTGGAGGGCCGTGCGCTGCGTCGTTGCCGCATCAGCTCGGGACTTCGAGCCCGAGCGAGCGATTGAGCCGCTCGACACTGACAACAGCCTTACCGGCGGCGCTAAGCGGGCCTAGCGCCTACCCCAATAGCCTGCACGGGGCACGCCTGCCTAGCATCACGGTACGGCTGCGTGCTGCGCGGCCGTTCGAGGTATCCAACAACGAGGAGACCCTATGGCAGCGCGCATGGAATCGATGAACGTGAAGCAAGGGCACCCCGACTTTCCGACCGAAGAGAGGAAAGTCATCTTCGCGTCGTCGCTGGGGACAGTTTTCGAGTGGTACGACTTCTACCTGTACGCCACGCTGGCGCCATTTTTCGCGGCGCTGTTCTTCCCCAAGGGCAATGCGACGGCGGCTTTGCTGTCGGCCTTCGCAGCCTACGCCGCCGGCTTCCTGGTGCGCCCATTCGGCGCACTGGTGTTCGGGCGCGTCGGCGACCTGGTGGGTCGCAAATACACCTTCTTGGTCACCATCGTCGTGATGGGCATCTCGACCTTCGCCGTCGGCTTGCTGCCGACCTACCAGACGATCGGCTGGGCAGCGCCGATCCTGCTGGTGAGCCTGCGGCTGCTGCAGGGTTTGGCACTGGGCGGTGAGTACGGCGGTGCGGCCACTTACGTGGCCGAACATGCGCCCAACAACCGGCGCGGCTACGACACGGCGTGGATCCAGACCACCGCCACCATCGGCTTCTTCCTGTCGCTGGCCGTGATTCTGCTGTGCCGCACGAGCATGAGCGCTGCGGACTTCGCCGACTGGGGCTGGCGCATCACCTTCCTGGTGTCGCTGTTCCTGCTGATCTTCTCGGTCTACATCCGGCTGAAGCTGCAGGAGTCGCCGGTATTCCAGAAAATGAAGTCCGAGGGCAAGGGCTCCAAGGCGCCGCTGACCGACAGCTTCCTGAAGTACCCGAACAACAAGTACGTGCTGCTGGCGCTGCTGGGCGCCACCGCGGGCCAGGGCGTGGTCTGGTACACGGGGCAGTTCTATGCGCTGTTCTTCCTGACCATCACGCTGAAGGTTGACTACGTGACGGCGTACATCCTGATCGGGGTCTCGCTGCTGCTGGGGACGCCGTTCTTCATCGTCTTCGGCTGGCTGTCGGACAGGATCGGTCGCCTGAAGATCATCCTGGCTGGCTGCCTGCTCGCGGCGCTGACCTACTTCCCGCTGTTCCAGGGCCTGACGCACTACGTCAACCCGGCGCTCGAGGCCTATGCCACCAAGACGCCAATCATCGTCACGGCGCCACCGGCCACCTGCAACTTCCACCTGTTCGTCGGACCGTGGAGCACGTTTTCCGACTGCGACAAGGCCAAGGACTTCCTGACCAAGCAGGGCCTGTCGTTCAAGTCGGCCGACGTCGCCGCTGGCGACGCGCTGACGGTGAAGATCGGCGACAAGGAGCTGAAGGGAGCCTGGGACGAGAAGGCGGCCGCCGCTGCGTTGAAGGACACCGGTTATCCCGGCCCGGCCGACAAGAGCAAGATCAACTACGGCATGACGCTGCTGATCCTGTTCATCATGCTGATCTACGTGACGATGGTCTACGGCCCGATTGCCGCGTTCCTGGTGGAGCTGTTCCCCACCCGCATCCGCTATACGTCGATGTCGCTGCCGTATCACATCGGCAATGGCTGGTTCGGCGGCATGCTGCCGTTGACGGCCACCGCGATGGTGGCGGCCACGGGCGACATCTACTACGGCCTGTGGTACCCCATCATCGTGGCGATCATGACGCTGGTCATCGGCGCGCTGTTCTTGCGCGACTCGAAGACCCACGACATCCACGGCGACTGACGGCCGCGCCGCGCACTGACAACGCCCGCCTCGTGCGGGCGTTTTTTCTTGTCGAGGGTGGCGTGCGGCGGATGGCCGCAGCTGCCTCAGGCCATGATGTTCACGCCACCGTCGACGTACAGCGTTTCGCCGGACAGACGGCGTGCGTATGGCGTGGCGAGAAACGCGCAGGTGAATCCGACGTCCATGATGTCCACCAGCTCGCCCAGCGGCGCGCGCTCAGCGGCTTCGTTGAGCAGCAGGTCGAAGTCCTTCAGGCCCGACGCCGCGCGTGTCTTCAGCGGCCCCGGCGAGATTGCGTGCACGCGGATGCCTTGCGGTCCGAGTTCGTAGGCCAGATAGCGCGCCGACGCTTCGAGGGCCGCTTTCACTGGGCCCATCACGTTGTAGTTGGTGACGACCTTGTTGGCGCCGTAGTAGCTCATCGTGAACATCGTGCCGCCGCTCTTCATCAACGGCGCGGCCAGCCGCGCCATGCGCACGAACGAATGGCACGAGATGTCCATCGCCTTGGCAAAGCCGTCGGCCGAGCAGTTGAGCAGGCCGCCTTGCAGGTCTTCCTTCGGCGCCCAGGCAATCGAGTGCACCAGGATGTCGAGCCGGCCCCAGGTCTTGTCGATGCGCTCGAACACGGCCTCTAGATCACCGGCACGCGACACGTCGAGCGGCATGAAGATCGGCGCCTCGAGTGCGCGCGCGAGCGGCTCGACGTACTCCTTGGATTTCTCGGTGGCGTAGGTGATCGCCAGATCGGCGCCCAGCTCGCGGAACGCCTTGGCGCAGCCGTAGGCGATCGAGTACTCGTTGGCGACGCCGCACACCAGCGCCTTGGCGCCCTTGAGGATCGGACGCGGAATGTCAATGCTCATCAGGTCCTCCTTGAATGTTCATCGTCGGCACGCGATCGGGCACGACGAGCTTGGCTTCGGTGACCGCCAGCACGTCGTCCACCGAGACGCCGGGGGCGGTTTCGAGCAGCGTCGGCGGGCCGCCGCCAAACGAGATCACTGCCAGCTCGGTGACCACCAGATCCACCGGGCGCAGCGAGGTGAGCGGCAGCGAGCAGCGCTTGATGATCTTGGGCTGGCCCTTGGCGCTGTGCTGCATCGCGATCACCACGCGCTTGGCGCCGGTGACCAGGTCCATCGCACCGCCCATGCCGGGCACCATCTTGCCGGGAATCATCCAGTTCGCGAGCTGGCCTTGCTCGTCGACCTGCAGCGCGCCGAGCACCGTCATGTCGACATGGTGTCCGCGAATCAGGCCGAACGACATGGCGCTGTCGAAGGTGGCGGCGCCGGGCAGTGCGCCCACCGGCCGGCCGGCGGCATCGGTGAGGAACTGGCCGACCATGCCTTCTTCCGGCACCGGGCCGGTGCCGATCAGGCCGTTCTCCGACTGGAAAAAGACGTGCATGCCGGGCGGCACGTGGTTGGCCACCAAGGTGGGAATGCCGATGCCCAGGTTCACCAACATGCCGCCGCGCAGCTCGAGGGCAACGCGCCTGGCGATCACGGTTTGCGCGTCCATCGATGTCACTCGTGGGCGATGAGGTAGTCGACCAGCACGGCCGGCGTCACCACGTGATCGGGCGAGATCATGCCCACCGGCACGATGTGCGCCACGTCGGCGATCACGGTCTGCGCCGCCATCGCGATCACCGGGTTGAAGTTGCGCGCCGTCAGCGCGTAGACCAGGTTGCCGACGTAGTCGGACAAGAACGCCTCCACCAGCGCGAAGTCGGCGGACAGCGGTGTCTCGAGCAGGTAGTCGACGCCGTCGACCGCGATCTTGCGCTTGCCTTGCTCGACGAGCGTGCCCACGCCGGTGGGCGTGAGAATGCCGCCGAGGCCGTAGCCCGCGGCGCGGATGCGCTCGATCAGCGTGCCCTGGGGCACCAGGTCGACCTGCATCTCGCCGGCGATCATCTTGCGCTGCGTCTCGGGGTTCAGGCCGATGTGGCTCGCCACCACCTTGCTCACCGCGCCCGCGCTGATCAACTTGCCGATGCCGCGGCCGGGCATCGCGGTGTCGTTGGCGATCACCGTCAGGTCGCGCTTGCCTTGCCGCACCAGCTCGTCGATCAGCCGCTGCGGCGTGCCCACGCCCATGAAGCCGCCCACCATCAACGATGCGCCATCGGGGATCAGCGCCACCGCCTCAGCGAGCGGGATCGTCTTCATCGCGATTGCTCAGGGGCCACCGCTTGCAACGTGTGGCGCGCGATCATCAGCTCTTCGTTGGTGGGGATCACCCACGCGGCGACCGGGCTGGCCGCAGTGCTGATGCGTGGGCCGCCCGAGCGGTTAGCGGCCGCGTCGAGTTCGATGCCGAGCCAGGCGGCGTCGCGGCAGACCCGCTCGCGGATCAGCGGCGCGTGCTCGCC